>CANPXY010000108.1 GCA_947587115.1 uncultured Bacilli bacterium | reverse complement strand
TCATCTATACCGTACTACATGCCGGCGGTAAATTTGAAGAATCTGGATACAAAGTGTCAGGTGGTCTTCATGGCGTTGGTGCCTCTGTCGTCAACGCGCTATCCAAATGGATGGAAGTGACGATTCGGCGTGATAAAGGAGAATATTTCATTCGCTTTGAAAACGGTGGTCATGTAACGACTCCGCTCAAACAGATCGGAACGACCAATAAAACAGGGACAACGGTACATTTCCTACCAGATCCTGAGATCTTTCAGACGACCCATTTTTCCTTTACGACAATCTGTGAAAGAATGCAAGAATCAGCATTCTTATTACAAGGCTTGACGGTCGAAGTTGTCGATTTGGAAGATGAAAAAACCGCCATTTTCCATTATGAGAATGGGCTTGAGTCCTTTGTCGAATATTTGAATGAAGATAAGACACCTTTACATAAAGTCTTAGTATTCAAAGGACTTAAAGATAAGATGGAAGTAGAAATTGCCATGCAGTATACCGATACTTATCAAGAAAATATCGTATCGTTCGTCAATAATGTCAAAACGATCGATGGTGGATCCCACGAAGTAGGTTTTAAGACCGCCTTGACGAAAGTATTTAACGAATATGCCAAAAATAATGGGTATATCAAAGGCAAAGAGAAAGCCTTCGAAGGTAGTGATGTCCGCGAGGGCCTCACTGCAGTCATCAACCTCAAAATCCCAGAAGATCTTTTACAGTTTGAAGGCCAAACCAAAGGAAAATTAGGAACACCGGCTGCTCGTACTGCAGTTGAAGCAGTTGTCACTGAGAAATTACAGTTTTTCTTAGAAGAAAACAAACGAATTGCTACCGATATTATTGATAAATCGCTCAAAAGTAAAGTCGCTCGCGAAGCAGCTCGCAAAGCTAGAGAAGAGGCCCGGAAAGGCAAAAGTAAAAATCCGAAAGAACGGGCGCTTTCTGGAAAATTGACTCCGGCACAGTCCAAAGATCGAACGCACAAAGAACTGTTCCTAGTCGAAGGAGATTCCGCTGGGGGTAGTGCCAAACAAGGGCGCGATCGACGATTCCAAGCCATCTTGCCATTGCGCGGTAAAGTGATCAATACCGAGAAAGCAAGAATTGAAGATATCATGAAAAATGAAGAGATCAATACGATGATCTACACGATTGGAGCAGGCTATGGTTCTAATTTTGATATCAACGATTGTGAATACTCTAAAGTCATCATCATGAGTGATGCCGATGAAGATGGAGGCCACATTCAGTGTTTGCTGCTTACCTTCTTCTATCGGTACATGAAACCATTGATCGAAGATGGTAGACTTTATATTGCGTTGCCACCACTTTTTAAGATTGCATCGGGAAAAGATGTCGAATATGCTTATAGCGTCGAAGAGATGCAAGAGAAGGTCAAAGATAGAAAATGTGATGTTCAACGTTATAAAGGATTGGGTGAAATGAATGCCGATCAATTAGCCAGTACGACGATGAACCCAGAGACCAGGACCCTCATCAAAGTCAATATTGACGATGCTCTTCTTGCGGAAAAAAGAGTGAGTATTTTGATGGGAGATAATGTCGAACCACGAAAAGAATGGATTGAAGAAAATGTCGAATTCTCATTAGAGGATGATTATAAAATATAGATAGCGAGGTAAATGCCATGGGTTTAATACAAGAAGAAAGTAAAAAAGTATTAGAAAAATATGCAGGTTTTGGCTGTGCGATATTGTATCTTTATCAAGAAGGTAAAGTATCAAAAGAAGATCTCGAAAATATCTTTTTGAAAGTCAATTCCGAAATAGCCTTTTTGTATTTAGAAAAGGTCGTCCATCAAATCGATGAAGAGACCCTAGTGCAAAGTTTTGCAACCCTAAGTGCTCGCTATCCCAAGGAAGAATGTCTCCGTGAATACTTTGGTATGCAGGATACTATGATCACGTTAAAGCCAGATGTCTATGAAACGGCCCTCAATTACCGTGCCACAGGCGAATTGTTAGAAGGACTATCCCAAGAGCCACGTGACGTGAAAGATCAAAAAATGCTATCGTCTTACCAGAGTTATCTATCGCAAATGGTGCGCGAGATGAAAGAAGACGTTGTCAGGAAAGCGGACAATCTTCAAGCTAGTAAAGTTAGGTGAAAAGATGAAAAAAGAGAAACAAGAACAGACCGTTTTAGAGAAAATTTACAATTATTCTCTCGAAGAAATCATGGGAGAACGGTTTGGTAGTTATTCCAAATATATCATCCAAGATCGGGCCATACCAGATGTCCGTGACGGTTTAAAACCAGTTCAAAGGCGTATTCTTTATGGTATGTACAAAGAAAAACATACTTATGACCGCCCTTATGTTAAATCTGCTCGATCTGTCGGAGATATCATGGGTAAATACCATCCTCACGGCGATTCAAGCATCTATGATGCGATGGTGCGTATGAGCCAGTGGTGGAAACAAAATGCTGTCTATATCGATATGCACGGAAACAACGGATCGATGGATGGCGATAGTCCTGCTGCCATGCGTTATACGGAAGCAAGACTTTCCAAAATTAGCAATGAATTATTAAAAGATATCGATAAAAACACGATCGTATGGAGTCCCAACTTCGACGATACTTTATTAGAGCCAACGGTTTTACCAGCAAAGTACCCCAACTTATTAGTCAATGGTGCCACAGGAATTTCAGCCGGTTATG
>CANPXY010000107.1 GCA_947587115.1 uncultured Bacilli bacterium | reverse complement strand
GCGAAAGGCGATTGGATGCGAAGAGGCGGAAAAGGAACTGATCGATATCGATTTGATTCGGCAAATTATAAAGCATAGCTTGGGCAGTCAACGGTTGCGCATTACTTTTGCTTATGATGGAA
The DNA here is from genome assembly GCA_947587115.1 of uncultured Bacilli bacterium. Classification (GTDB taxonomy): domain Bacteria; phylum Bacillota_I; class Bacilli_A; order RF39; family UBA660; genus CANPXY01. Next base: position 2,611 of record CANPXY010000107.1, on the reverse strand, counting down.
TGACTCCTAACGACCATATCCGATTTTACAATCCGCCCCTGCCGCCCATTTCGTCGGATTGGATAGATGACGACGAATATCAAAAGGTGGAAGCAGAGGTAAAAGAGCTGTTTGTAGAGGAGTTTGCCGAAGAGTTTCTCAATTATGTAAATGCGCAACGGAAATCGTCTAACAAAGAGCATGATTCTTATGGAGAATTTATTCCAAACAGCCACGAAGAAAATAATGAAGTTACATTGAATATGGAGCGGGCGGGATGCAAAATGGTCTTGGAGTTCATGTCAATAAATTATGGATTAATGAGCGCCTTTAATAATCAGTCGAACAGAACGAATTTCAATAATATTGTTAAAAAATATAGGATGACAGCGCATGACGCTTGCCTTGTGACGATGCTTATTAACGGCGAAAAAAGGTATCTTTTGGGCGGAGATGCAAGCAAAAAAGTGTTTAACCGATTGATAAAAACTCATTCGATCCAAGCCGACTATTTTAAGATTCCGCATCATGGTAGCAGCAAGAATTTGGATAATAATATTTTGCAGCACGTCGATCCTAAAATTGCCATTATTTCGCACGGGAACGGATTATTCGGCGGGGCAACAGACCCACACCCAAATCAAAAGGTACTGAATCTCCTTTCCAATAGAAGTATACAAATTTTAGTCACAAATGACGTAATTAAAAAAGGCGTAGTAGTTTTGAAGAAAAGACAATATTCGACTGCGGCTCTGGAAATAGAATAAGACGACGTAATTTGCCGTAATGGGAGCGTAAGTCGAAAATCACGGTTGCGAATTGGACATGAATGGCGAAAGCAACATTTTTGCGTCTTGAAGGAATAAACGTCAATAACCACAGAAAAAATTTTGATTTGGTGGAGCAGTAGAGCATAAGATAGCGCAATTTACTTAAAAATGCAATGGATTTTATCACTACCCGGCAGTCTCCCTTTCTTGTCACTAAGCGCACGTCCTGCCGTTCCCGAACTAAAAAATAAGGTAGCCAAAAGAGTAAAGCGAAAAAACCATAGCAAAAAAGCAACTCGTTTGGACGTGAGTTCAAACGAGTTGCCCTTGGCAGAGTAGTGGTAAACTAAATCGAATATTTTTGCAAGTCCTTGACGCTGTAACTATTATTCCAATTTATCAAAAATAGCCTTTGCCTTTTTGAGATTATGATTTTCTATTATCTCATACCAAGCATCATTAAATTGTTGCGCATATTCTTTTATTATTTTAACGGCCCTTCGTTCATCTTGTGATTTTGTTCCGTTGCTTTTTCGAACAGAGTAATCGTCAAGTATAACAGTAATTTCTCCATCTGCCCATTGTACATGAATATGCGCAGTGTTAATATGATTTTTTTCGTTCGGACGAATAATGAAATCAAAACCATTTTTTCGAAATAATCTAACTGCGCCATATGGAGCAACCACTTCGGAATAAACAATAATTAAACTGCTTTCATCGCTTTCTGTTTTCTTATAAAAATGGCCGTTGGCTGCGTCATATTTAATACCATATTTATTCAAATATTTCTTTGCGGTTTCGTATGGGTCGTTGTCGCATTCAAAGTAGCAAATGGTTTTACGAACAACATTTGATGTATAGACAAGTTTATATTTCATAATTACATATTACCCTTTTTATTCTTAATAATCTGCTGCCATAATTCTTTTTGTCGTAAAAATCAATTTTAATTAATTTGGATTTTAACAAAGACTGAGGGAAAGGCGGTCGCTACGCTCCCTCGGTGACGAGAGCGGCAAGGCTAATTTTGGAGTTGCGGACATTGTCGTCACTGCGAACCACTTTTTCAACCACATCGCAATACAAAAGGCATCCTAAGCGGATACCTTTTGTGTCATAAGGTTGTGTAATCAAATTAGCAATAGAGACTTATTAAATCTGCCATTTTGCTTAAAAAAGCCTAGATTGAAAATCTCATCTTTATGATTTTTATGCCATTTTTCTGCTACTTCTTTTATTTCATCAGCGGTGATTAATAATATTTGAGTATCACTTGTCAAACTGTAATTTACGCACTCTTTGATACTATTTTCAGTAAACGAGGAACCTATGACCATAAAGACGGATACGGGTCTATCTGAACTCTTTATATAGCGATCAAATTGTGCTATGTGGTCCTTTAAGTTCACATCTGTTTCTTTTGATTTGTTATCCCATAGAATATATTTGTCGTTATATGATAACTTGCCATCAGGATGTTCTGTGCCTGTTAAAAGTAAGGGTTTGTTTTTTAACAACACCTCGAAGAGATAGTTAGTTGCCGCCTCAAATTTATGTTCGCATTCCAAATCTTTTTGAATTATATTGTTTTTGTGAAGAGTGTCAAGGTCTCTGGATGCCAATTCATGATAACACTTAAAATATTTTTCTCTTTCGTCGTCGCTGGTTTTTTCGATCTTACGTATCTTCCCATTACGGAAGTGTGGAATGAGAAGATCATGAGCAATGACAGAAACGAGGCAGGCAACAGACTTCAACTGCGCGATGAGTACGATATGCCTATGTATAGGCATCGGGAAGAGATAGACGATCCATTGCTTTCTCATAGCGCATTTTGGAAGGTGCGCGGCGGACTTGTG
>CANPXY010000106.1 GCA_947587115.1 uncultured Bacilli bacterium | reverse complement strand
CCCCCCCCTCGTTTGTGAGAAAGCGGAAATTGTTTTTGTATTAGTCATTGAAAATTTTTTGAAAATAAATTAAAAGAAAAACTTAGATTGAACTTACAAGGATATATTTGAAATGATATTTGATATTTCATATCTTGTAGTCAACTAAGTTGACTACAACTTTTACTTAAACAATTATTCAAAAAACTCTTTAACCTCTTTTGCTATAGGTGGTTAAAGAATCATGAGCGAGCTCGTTTTTAATTCTTTAGAAGACTTTGAAAAACAAGTTTTTGAATTGACTTATCCGATCGGTTCAATCATTACCAATACCACGGGGAAATCACCTGAGACTTATCTTAAAGGGGCGTCTGAAAGTCGTTGGGAAAAAATCGAAGGTAAACTTCTTTTAGGAACAGATTCAACCCACAGTCTAGGAAGTACTGGCGGAAATTCTCAAATAACCTTAACAACAAATAATATACCCGCCCACACCCACAGCCGTGGCACAATGGAAATTAGAGGGCATACGGGATGGTTATATTGTGGAATACCATATGGATGGAAACATGACGGTTCAGTTTATAACCCCGATGGCTTAAACAATTACGTATTTGACGATAAAGAGGGGAAAACCGGTGACAGTTTAGTAAGCGGTGCTTTTGGTAAATGGACGTCCACAAATACCATAGGCACAACCACAGTAAACGGAAATAGCGGAATTGTCGTCAGCGAAGAACCAACTAACGGCAATTTAACTAAAATCTTTAATATCCATGATTTGCAATTTGTTGCGTCAAAAGGATGGACTGGAGAGACTTCTTCAGTAGGAAATAACACTCCTTTTAATATTGAAAATCCCTATATTGCGGTAGGGATTTTCAAAAGAGTCTCTTAAATAAATTTCTTACCCAAACACTTTCGAGTATTCTTTAGGATATTGGCTTGAGTCTCGAAATCCTTATCTGTTATGCTATCTCCGCCTATAATTTCGTTTTGACTTTTTTATTTAATTAATCCCCCTTTCGGGGGATTTTTTCTTAATTTACTTCTTGACATCCTCCCCACGCTAAAGCATGGGGATTCCTACCAAGCCCTAGCATAACTGCTCGCTAAGGTCTTCTCGGAGGGTTCCTGCTGCTGTCGGTCTTACCGCCCCGCTCACTTCGCTTTCGCTCCCACAGGCTAACCGGGCGTGTCCCGCCCTTAATATATTCATCGCTCCCACAAGGTCCGCGTTCTCCTCAAAACCGCAGGATACGCACTTGAACCTTGCTTGAGTTTTTCGATTTTCCCGGGATACATGACCGCAAGAGGGACAAGTACGGCTGGTATTTTGTGGTGGCACAGCTAAAAGTATTCCACCGTTCCAGTCGAGCTTGTACTCAAGCATTCTGAAAAATGCACCCCAGCCTTGGTCAAGAATGGACTTGTTCAATCCGCTCTTGGCTTTGACATTGTGACCCGGGTTTTCCACTGTACCCGATGCTGACTTGGACATGTTCGTGATCCGCAAGTCTTCGACCACAACGAGGGCGTGGTTATTGCTTATCTCGCTGGTGATCTTGTGCAGATAGTCCTTGCGCGCATTGGCTACATGGATATAGATTTTTTGCAACTTGTGCAGAGCCTTGAACCAGTTTTGAGAACGCTTCTGCTTACGCGCAAGCTCGCGATTGGCTTTGGCTAGGGCTTGTTCGTATTGCTTCAAGTAGTTCCTTGGTTCGTAGTATGTTCCATCGCTCAATGTGGCTAGACGAGCAATGCCCATATCTATACCAACCGAGCTTGTGGCTTTGGGTATCGGATCGGGAATTTGCTCCTCGGTTTGAATGGCTACATACCATTTACCACCTTTGAGCCTGACAGTCACATTCTTGGGCTCGCCCGTCACTTTGCGACTTTTACGATAACGAACCCAACCAATTTTAGGGAGATAGATTCTTCCGTTATCTTCGTCAAGTTTGAATCCTTGAGGAAAACGAAAACTCTCCTTGACTCCCTTCTTGTGGAATTCGGGTTCGTTAGCGCGTCCTTCATAGAAGTTCTGAAAGCCGCGGTGCAAGTCCTTGAGGCTCTGTTGCAATGTTTGAGAATGAGGTTCGGAAAGCCACGGATTCTCTTTCTTCAACTCAATCAATTCGTTGTTCATTTGGAAATAGCTAAGGCGTTTTAGATTGTTCTTTTTTCGTTCCTTTTGTATTTCCAGCAGTTTGTTATAGACAAAGTGACAACACCCACAAAACTTCTTCATTTTGTGAATATCTACGCTTTTTGGCATCAGCTGGAAAACAAAACTTTTGCGAATGATCTTCATCGAAAAACACATGTATTTATATTGAGCTTAACGGAAGTTCTGAAGCGAGATACTCAGAAAATCTTCAGGTTTGCTCAAGTTTCCCCCCTTACATCCCCGCACTAGAAGTACGGGGTATTACGGGGGTTTGGATAAACGCCTTTTCTTGCTTCAGCCCGAAAATCTGTCAATTTCGCCTCCCCCCAAGAAACGGGTTTACCATTTTCAAATGGTATAAAAACGAACTTTCTTCTTTCCACGTCACCATCAATTTTAATCGTAACAACGGGGATAAGTCTTTCGGGGTTTAAAAGTTCTCTAATCAAATCCTTTCTATACTGAGCACCAACCGCATCTTTAGCCATAGCCTTGGTTTGCTTATCAATAAAATTCAAAATGCTCCAAAGACCACCGTCTAGCCGTATTGGATCGAAAGCCTTTTTGCCCTTAACCTTAGGTGCTTTATAACCCATCAAACCATCAATATTGTAATCGGAATCAATTTGAACGGAATA
>CANPXY010000105.1 GCA_947587115.1 uncultured Bacilli bacterium | reverse complement strand
TCAATAATATCTAAAATTTCTCAAAAAAAAAGACAAATAAGCAAAATATTTTACCTATTTGTCAACAGTCTGAGAAACCTTCGGGTTTCTTTTTTTGTTGTGGTTTGTCAAAATAAGACGGGTAGGACGTTTTCTAAGTATAGTTTTCCTTCATATAATTTGTTAGGAGGAAAACATGAGACGGACGAATATAACTAGTGGATTAACAAGTGCCGAAGTAGAAGAAAATCGCAGGACTTATGGAAGTAATATTCTTGCCTCCAAAGAGCAGGAAAGTTTTTTTCGACAACTGCTCACAACTTTAGGAGATCCGATCATTCGGATTTTGTTGATTGCTTTGGGCATTAAAACCGTTTTTTTAATTCAGGATTTTGATTGGTATGAGACCATCGGAATCGTCATTGCGATTTTTTTAGCTTCTTTTATTTCTACGATTTCCGAATATGGGAGCGAACAGGCTTTTAAGAAACTGCAGGAAGAGTCTTCTAAGATTAAATGTCGTGTAAGACGAGATGGTAAAATCATAGAGATCAATATTGATGAGATTGTCGTCGGAGATATCGTCTTGTTACAGTCAGGAGATAAAGTTCCGGCAGATGGGATTTTGATTCAAGGAGCGGTCACGGTTGATGAATCCTCGCTCAATGGGGAAACGAAGGAACAACATAAACTGGCACTTAAAGATTACCAGACTCCGAATGAAAATCATTGGCTCTATCGTGGAACAGTCATCTATGCCCAAGAAGGAACGCTCTGTGTTCAAAAGGTTGGCAAAGATACCTTCTATGGAAAATTGGCTGAAGAACTTCAAGATCAACAACCTGAAAGTCCGCTCAAATTACGTCTTCGTCATCTTGCCAAGATCATCAGTCGGATTGGCTATTGTGGCGCCATTTTAGTATCGGTTTCGTATTTGTTTTCGGTGATTGTTTTAGCAAATCATTTTGATCTTGTCAAAATTCAAGAGATGATTACGAATTTTCCATTAATTACAGGGCATCTACTATATGCTTTAACACTGAGCGTTACGATCATTGTCGTTGCGGTTCCAGAAGGTTTACCGATGATGATCACTTTGGTTCTTTCATCGAACATGAAACGCATGCTGAAAAATCATGTTTTGGTGCGTAAACTTGTTGGAATCGAGACGGCGGGAAGCGTCAATATTTTATTTACTGATAAAACAGGCACGCTTACTAAGGGCAAGTTGGAAGTAGTGCAACTTTATAATGGAACATTGAAGTCTTATGCTGATGAGCGTGCTCTGCGGAAAGATCCAAATTATTTTTCGATTGTCTATCGGTCGATGATCTATAATAATGCGAGCAATTATGATGAGATTCAGAAAAAAGTAATTGGTGGCAATACGACGGATCGAGCCCTTTTTCAGTTTTTTGATCATCCAAAGAAAGACTGTAAAATGATCAAAACACAGCCTTTTGATAGTAAAAACAAATATTCTATTTCTTTGATTGATGGAGAAAAAGATCCGCAGTTGATCAAAGGAGCCCCTGAAAAGATTTTACCTTTTTGTGATGCCTATTATAATGAAGAGGGGAAGCGCATGCCACTTTATTCCAAACGGGCGATCGAAAAGGCGATTGGCGACGCAACAAAACAAGGAATTCGGGTCTTAGTGATGGCTACTAGCAGTGAAAAGGACATTCAATCTAGTTTTCGTCATTTGACATTAGTGGGAATTTTGTTCATCAAAGATGAAATTCGTAAGGAAGCGATCGAAGGAGTTCGAATTGTCAAAAATGCTCATATACAGACGGTGATGATTACGGGGGACAATAAAGATACCGCTGTTTCGATTGCGCGAGAAGTAGGCTTGATTGAACGAAGTGATGAGGTGGTCTTAACTTCTAGTGAGTTAGCGATGAAGAGTGATGAAGAAGTAGGACAGCTCCTACCAAAATTGCGGGTTGTAGCAAGAGCTTTGCCGCAAGATAAAAGTCGGTTAGTAAAGATTTCGCAAGCACGTGGGATGGTCGTCGCAATGACTGGCGATGGTGTCAACGATGCACCTGCCTTGAAAAAGGCGGATGTTGGCTTTGCAATGGGAAGTGGAACGGAAGTTTCTAAAGAGGCCAGTGATATTGTCATTTTAGATGATAATTTTTTGTCCATTTCGAAAGCGATTTTATTTGGCCGAACTATTTTTAAGAGCATCCGCAAATTCATCATCTTTCAGTTGACGGTCAATTTTTGTGCCATCAGCATGTCGATTGTCGGACCTTTTATCGGTGTTGATACCCCTGTAACTGTTATTCAGATGTTGTGGATCAATATGGTCATGGATACACTGGCAGGTATTGCGTTTGCGTATGAGCCACCACTTGCTGAATACATGATGGAGCAGCCTAAAAAAAGAGAAGAAGCCATTCTCAACCGTTATATGCTCAATCAGATTTTAGTAACGGGTCTTTATTCGTCCATATTATGTATCTTGTTTTTGAAGCTTCCTTTCTTTCATACGTTGTTTCGTTTGGATCCCAGCGATAAATATTTTTTAACCGGCTTTTTTGGACTGTTCATCTTTATTGGCATCTTTAATAGCTTTAATGCCCGTACGCATCGTTTGAATTTACTTGCCCATCTATTTCAAAATCGTGTGTTTTTGGTAACGATTGCTTTCATTATTGTCGTCCAAATTTTCTTGATTTATTATGGTGGGGATCTATTTCGGACGGCGGGTCTTACGCTTCGTGAGTTAGAAATTATGATTTTATTAGCTTTTACCGTCGTACCGTTTGATTGGTTACGTAAAATTTATCTTCGTTTTCATGGCGTGCAGGGAGGCGGATGAAGTAAAGTAAATGTTGGAAAAAAATAAGAGAAAATACAAGTTATAGAATTAATTTGTATTTTTTTTACATT
>CANPXY010000104.1 GCA_947587115.1 uncultured Bacilli bacterium | reverse complement strand
CAGGTTCGTCAATATGGACCAAATTTCCTACCTCGACCCTGAAACTGCAAACGGTCTCAATCTTTACGCCTACTGCGGGAATAACCCCGTCATGGGGTACGACCCGACGGGGACTAGCTTTTTAGCGCTCCTAATTGCAAGCATTTTAGCTAGCGTAGCATTATCGGCGACGTCAAAAGGGCTTAAGGCTATTTCGGAAGGAAAGAGTGGAGAAGAAGTTGTCGGTGAAATTATAGGTGGGGCTATAGAAGGAATAGGATTAGGCATTTCCATTTCTTTAGGCGCGGGAGCAGGCTTAGGACTTATTTCTTTATCAGCAATTAATGCAATGTTAATTTCAGGTGGAGTAGGGTTTGTTTCTGGTTTTGCCTCATATTCAATAAGTGCGGGAATTGCAGGGGATTGGAATTTGGACTCGGCCCTTAGAGAAGGAGTTTCGAGCGGGATTCAAAATATGGTGACTTCAGGTATTGCTAATTTAGGGAGTAGATTTGGTGCATATGATAAATATTATTTAAATGATCTTGGAATCAAACATGGAACTGGATATAAACTTGCGAAAGGTTTATTCGCTGTATCAGAGAATAGAACGGGTGTATTTCTACTAAGTAATTACATTGGGGAATATCCAACAAGATTGATTTTTAACCAAATTTCATCCCAAATAAAAAAATTAATTGACTCTTTGGGAGGAATATAGTTTTGGTTAAATTTTCGGGCATCATCTCAAAGAGCATTCAAAAGAGGGCTGCAAGAGGGAGAAAAATAAAACGCTTGATCTTGGTGCTGATTTTAAATCTTCTTACATTGGCAATCGCGGTTGCCCTTGCCTTTAAATTTCCAAAATATTGTGATGTAATCTTAACGATTTGGGGCGGGGCTGTGTGCTTTGAATCGTTACCGTCCCTTTTTGTGCCATGTAAGCCGCAGAGGGTCAATGTTTTCATTTCCGATGCGGAGGTATACTATCATAATTTGGAGATCAATGAGGAAAACAGAATTGATATTCTTGAAATTGATCGGGTGATAGATTATGGGTATTTTTATGTTTTAAAATATGAAAAGGGGACGAAAGAGATTATCTGCATCAAAGAGCATCTGATTGAAGGGACATTGGAAGAATTTGAATCGCTCTTCGAAGAGATTCTCGTTCACAAAAAAACCGTGTTTGCTCAAAAAGGGACCTGAAAGCTCGACGAAGACTTCAAGAAGATTTTTCAAGAAAAAACTTAATCTTAAAACTATGGAAAGGTGATAAGATTTTAACTGATAGCGGAATTACCACGCCCGCGGGATGACCTTTCGGTCATCCCGCGGGGAAGAGGACAAGCCCATGAGATACTTCTACAATCCAAGCGGCATATTCGGAGCGGTAATCAAGGGTGTATTATATTACTATGTAAAAGATTTTCGTGGGGATATTCTCGAGATAAGAAAAGCGTCAGACAACTCCAAGGTTGCCTCCTATGTATACGATGCCTGGGGGAATACTTGGGTTTTCGATGAGAAGGGCGAAGTAAATTCCGACCCCAACTTTATCGGCAACTTCAATCCCTTCCGTTACCGCGGGTATTACTATGATACCGATTTAAAGATGTATTATCTTATTACTCGTTGGTATAATCCCGAGATAGGCAGGTTCATTAACCTTGACCAAATCTCCTATCTCGACCCCGAAACGATTAACGGACTAAACCTCTATGCCTATTGCCTCAATAATCCCGTCATGGGTTATGACCCGACGGGGACATTAGAGTGGTGGCATAAAATTTTAATTGGTCTAGGAGTTATTGTTTTAGGAGCTGCCGTTACTGCTTTAACAGCAGGAACAGGAACAGGATTTGTAGCGACTTTTGGGTCCGCTTTAGTTTCATCGTTAATTCAAACAGGAGTGAGTACGGCGTTAAGTGTGGGAATTGGAATGATTTATGATGGTATAAAAACTCAATCTTGGGAAGGGGTAGTTGATGGATTAAAGGAAAATTTAGTGAATGGATTTATGTGGGGAGGGATTTTTTCTGGTGGAGCGCAAATTTTAAGCGGCGGATTTAAGCTCTATGCAACGATTGCGAATAAGTATAACTTCCTTTCTACTGCTAAAAAATCGCCCATATTTTCTCCTGATAGGTTAAAAGGTTCTGAAGAAATAAGCAAAATTGCGGGGAAAGGACAATCTTTTTATGATTATGGAGGGACGTTAATTAGGTTTGGCTCTGTAGCTCATATAGATGTAAGTACTAAAAGCTTTCTTCATTTGGCTGCTTTCGGTTATAATCATATTCCATTAGGGACTTTTTTGGCTGGTATCTTAGGAGGAATATTATGAAACTTAAACAAGTAAAAAATGAAATAGTAAATTCTTTTGAATTTTCTTTTGACTTGCGGAAAGGAATGTCAGTAAGGAATTTACTTCTGCTTTTTGGTGTTCGGGAGGTCTATTTAAACTTTTACGGTTGGCAATCCGAAATAGTAACTTTGCAGAAAGAAAAGTTTCTTTTTTTGCCAGAGAAAAATCAATTGTCAGTGAAAACAACTTATGACTTGGTTATCAATTTTCTAAAAGAAAAGTATGATGAGGTTTTGATTTGGAACCAATATATAGATTGGAATAGCTTTATAGCCGCTTCACAAGAGGAAATGAATTTATTTTCAATCAAAAGGGAGCCGAAAAAGACAAGAGGAAGTTTCTTTCTTGATTTTAGTCCATACGATTTTAACGATGTGAAAATTATATGCGACTTATCTTTGGGAAAATGCGCAAGTGTGACGAAAGAGAAAATTATTTCGTGTTTTGATTTTTAAGATGCTGAATAAGATTCATTAAAAATCAAAGATGAACGCTCTTTTTGACGCGTGGGAGACTGCTGTTAAACTATTTTTATGAGGAAAACAAACAGATAAGTTTTCAGTATGATGCAAACGGTATCATAGTCCATAAGAGCAATTTCATGTATGGAACGACCCTATTAGG
>CANPXY010000103.1 GCA_947587115.1 uncultured Bacilli bacterium | reverse complement strand
TTTTCTCTTAAAAGATGCTTTCTTAGGCTCTTACCGACCCGCCAATATTGAGGTTTCCGCCAGTATCCAAAGTGCTTGCCTCGGCATAAGCGTTATCATATTTAACAATTTCACTATCATAGTTGCCGACAATAAAATAGTCATAGATGAAAGTCGGAGAAAAAGTTTCCACTTGAGTGCCATTTTCGTAACTTAATTCCACAGTACCTGTGTCAGAAACCCACGCACCGATTAATCGGTAGGTTCTCAAAATAGTGTCTTTTCTATCCAACTGTTCAATGGTAACTGATCCTTTATACACCCTCGGATCGGTTTCCCCCCAAACGATGTTGGTTGAGTGCATAAGCTCTACCCATCTTTCAAGAGTTTTTCTAATTGAAAAGTCCCCTGAATTGTAGATTGTGCAATTCCATGTATCGTAAGAACGCTCTCCTGATTCGTGATAGGGGCGACCACGATAGTGCAATAAGCAATCGTCCGTTCTATAAGCGGGCAATTGTGCGGTATGGGTTAAAAAGTTGATCTGAGCCAATGTTTTGTTAATATTTTCTTCTCCAACTCCGTCAAGCGATTCAATCCATCCTCTTCCCCAAACGGCAGAAGGGACGTTTATCGAGACTCTAAATTGAGTCGGGCGAACCGAACTTGCCAAAGCAGCTCCGAAATTATAGATCGTGCTGTTGTTCGTAGCGTTCGTTGTTGATTTAAGTCTATCAGGTATATCAGGCATTGTAATTCTTTTTTAGCTAAAAAATTAAACAAAATATATCACAAAAACTGTGATATAATTGTACTATTTACCGTTTAAAGATTTTTAACCATGCCGACATATGCTTTTAGAAACAAAACCACGGGGGAAGTTTTTGAAAAAAGACTTAAAATAACGGAAAAAGAGAATTTCCTAAAAAACAATCCTGAATTAGAGAGCGTGCTAACGGTCGTTCCTTTCAGTTACGATTCCGAGTCCTTATCAGGTAAAAAACCCGATGAGGGTTTTCGAGATGTTTTAAGAAACATTCGGGATAACGCTATCGGCGGAAGGGCTATGAAATCAAAATACATCTAGTATTTTTTAAGAAAAAAATCAATTAGGGAAAGTTCTAAGAGTTTTTTACTTGACAACTTATAAAAACGTGCTAGAATAACGATCAAATAACGATCATAGAAAAAGAGTAAAAAGGAGATTAAAAATGTTTTTAGATACCGATAAATCGGTTAAAAACTATCTTTACCAAGGTGATGATGAATTTAATCCTCAATGGGATTATGACTATGAATTTTTAAGTTTGAAACCTGATACCATTGTGCCAAGTGATTTTAAGGGTAAAATTCCCAAAGCCGACAATTATTGGCAGAAAATGACTACCCACTCGGTCTTAGGCGAAATTGAAAACACTTTGTTTCCCGCATCTCTTGAATATCCTATAGGACATGAATTAAGAACGCAAGATCATAGAGTCGTTTTTGCCTCTGTTGGAAACAACGTAACACTTTTGAAAGGATTTGAAAAGCCATGGGGAAATTACCTCCTTGACAATATCGAAAAAAGCAACTCCATTCTTATGGTAAGGTATTTCTACGTTTTAACCCGTATGCTAGTTAAAATTACGGATAAAGAAACTCATGGGGAAAAGACGGGTTATTCATATTTTCTCCACTGTGTGGAAAATTCTCTTAAAGTACTTTCCGATGATGTAAGTGCAACGATCGACAAACCTTTTAACCTTTTAAGCGATATAGCCGTAAATTTACGAGTACTGCGAGGAGTTAAAAAGGGATGGTCAATAGGTGACGCATTATCAACTACTGGGGTATTTCTTACAGTTTCTGAAAGCGTGGGGAAAGACGTATTAAAAGAAGTTGATAACCATGTTCTTAAAATGATTGAGAAAAGACGGTATTTGAAGTCAAATACACCCCACGCCGATTATATTAAAAAATTTTTGTAACAGTTAAATAACTTTCAATTAAGCAAAAAAAAGCTTTTTTTTTTTAGATAATAAAATGACTAAAGAAGAATTTTTAAAAGACACAAAACTTAAAAGTGTTCCCGATCCAAAAAAAGTACGGAATGAAATCGCAGGTAGTATTGAAGAGGACTTTGCAAATGCTTCAAAAGATATTTCCCCTCTTTTGAAACGAGGAATTTCCGCTGATGATCCAAAGTATCTCGATGCATTACATGCCGTTTATCTAGCTTCAGAGCAAGGTGTTGAAAATGCTGGTCCTATGGAGTATTGGGACAATAGAACAATATCGGAATTTTGGGAAAGAGATGGCGGGGAAGGGATTGCTGATTACCTGACAGATTTTTACTCTGAAAAAGAACTTAAAAAAATTCTCATGGAGTATTGCACCCTTAAGGAACTTGGCAATGCTTGGTCTGTAGGTTTTGTGTTAGTGTCACTTGCGTTCCAATCATTTTTCTCCAATTTATGGGATGATATTGAATACCTCGCTCGACAATGACACTTACTGATGAATAGGAGTAGCATTTAAATGATTATTTCCACGCTCGATGACGCCAAGGAGTATCTCGAATCAACTTTTGGAGAATCCTCTGAACAACCGACTCAAAAGGAAATCAATGATAAAGCCAGGGAATTCGCTGATGGTTTTGGCTTAATAATTTTATCTTACCTCGGATTGGATAAGTCGAAAAATAAATTCGGATTGGCAAGAAATCTCGAATTTATCGAAAAGTGCCACAATAAAGGTATTGAAGAATTTTCCATTGAACCTGATGCAAACTTCTTTACTAAAAAATTCATTTCCCTTTATAAAAACGACATTAAAAAGGCTTTCGCTAAAGAGTACTCCAACAATTCCAAAGATGATGTCATTGAGGCTTTGGAAAATGCGGGATATACTGAGAGCGACTATGGGACGGATAAAACATTGCCTTTTCAAGCTACTTGCCTAGCCATTGACTTTTTAGGATGGCTATGGGAAGAGTTGTAAAAATTTTCATTTAATCTCCTTAACTTCTAGAAAAAGCCCCTTGACAAAATGGGCTTTTTCTTTTA
>CANPXY010000102.1 GCA_947587115.1 uncultured Bacilli bacterium | reverse complement strand
CTGTATCAGACCACACGCAAACCCTTATAAATAAAGGAAAAAATAGAAAAGTGTCTTCACTGCACTCAAAGAGTTGCTCTTATCCGTACACTAGCCATCAATCCAGACATTCTTCTTTTGGATGAGCCTTTTTCCGCTTTAGACTATCAAACCCGTCTAGCACTAAGTGATGATGTGTATCATATTATCAAAAACGAAGGGAAAACAGCCATCATCGTATCCCATGATCTAGCTGAATCCATCAGTCTAGCCGATCGCATCATTGTGCTTACCAAACGTCCTGCCAAAGTCAAAAAAATCTATGAGATCAAACTTACCGGAAAATCCAGTCCGATTCATAATCGCCAATGTAAAGAATTCAGCACTTATTATGATCAGATATGGAGGGATCTAGATGTCCACTTGTAAAGATGAACATGCGTTGTATTTGCGCAAGAGAAAAAGTGAAAAACGGATTGTTTTGATCTCTCAAATAGCTATTATCGCCTTGTTTTTGATTGGCTGGGAACTATTGGCAAGAACCGACATCATCAATACCTTCCTAACTTCATCGCCAAGCCGTGTAATTTCAACCATCGCGAACTTACATCAATCAGGAAACCTTTACAGCCACATTTGGATCACGATCTATGAGACCCTACTCAGTTTCTTTATTGCCACAATGATCGGAATGATCGTCGCTACCCTTCTTTGGTGGTATCCAAAATTTGCAAAAGTATTGGATCCTTATCTAACTATTATTAATTCACTCCCGAAAGTAGCGCTTGGACCTTTGATCATCATTTGGGTAGGAGCCAGTATCCATTCGATCATCTTTATGGCACTACTCATCTCAGCCATCATTACCATCATCAACATCTATAATGGGTTTACTTCAACAGATGAAAATTTTATTACCCTCTTAAAATCTTTTCAAGCCAAGAAAAGTCAGATCTATTTTAAAGTGATCTTACCGAGCAATCGTCTTACCTTTATTAACTGTCTCAAAATCAACATCAGCATGTCTTTAATCGGTGTCATCATGGGCGAATTGCTCGTTTCCAAGCAAGGTCTTGGTTATTTGATCATGTACGGATCCCAAGTCTTCAATATCGATCTTGTCATCTCCTCGGTATTTATTCTTGGAGTCGTATCCTACCTTATGTATTATCTAATTACATTGATTGAAAAAAAGTTAATTAAAAAATAGAGCAACTGCTTCAAGTGCTCTTTTTTTACATTGTTATTACTTCTTACACTCTCATATTTTGTCAAATTTACTTTTTATTTTCCAATTTTTCTTTATCCTCTAAATATTGATAGTTCAATTTGTTTTGCTTCGTAACAACTGAATCGCCAAGGAGATTTTCAATTTCAGCTCTTGTGTTTTTTGCAACTTGTCCACCTGCATGAGCAACTTTTATATTTTCTTTTAATCCTTTAGGTTTCGTTTTCTTTGCTAATCGTTTTGTTACTTCCTCACTTATATCAGTTAGAGATACTTCTATGCTATCCATGTTATCTCGAAGCGATTCTTTGCGAAGACCTTTGTAATCTTTATATTGTTTCGCAGTCATTCCAGACCATGTTTTATATATTTCATTAGTTAAAATTGCAAACTCTTTGTCCTCTGTAATACCATTTTCTTTCCACACATCAGTAAGTCCTTTTCTATCTAAGATACTCTTTAATCTAGCTTCAATCCATCTATCAGAATATCCTCTTTTACGATAATAGTTAATTGCTCTTTTAATAGCAATCTCGGGATCAAATACTTCATCTATTCTTTCACTGCCTAAATTAGCTAGCCATAGTTTAAAAGGCTCTGCTTTAGGGCTTGGAACTGATTCAATCAATCTTAAAATACCTTTCGTATCTAAAGCGTCCCTCAATCTTACTTTCCCATCTGGAGCTATCATTTTCAACTGACTACATTTTGTAGTCAGTTCACTGCCTTCTTTTTTCAGCCTATTCTTCAATACGGACCAATATTTTCTCGGCTCAACACTATCAGTCAAAACTGAAATTACATCAACAACACTAAAATAATAATCTTCTTTTTCGCTATCCCAAATGCTTCTTATTTCCTTTCCCTCAAATAGATTTGAAATTGTTTTTAACTTATTTTGATTCATATAAACCCTCCTTCACAAAGTATTATATAATACAAACATTTGTTTGGCAATGCTTTTTTTTAAATAATTTTATAATAATTTTATAACATCAAAAAACAAACCTTATAAATGGTCTGTTTATCAATTATTTTAATCACCTAATTGATAGGAATCTTGTATTTCGTCAAATCCCGCATTAACTCTTAGCATTTATGATAAAATTTTTAACTTTATTTTTATCTTTCATACCAAATTCGTTGTTACATCCGCTATTAACATCTACTCCATATGGATGAACTAAAGAAATCGCCTGTCTTACATTATCGGGATTTAAGCCACCAGCTAAAAAAACGGGCTTATTTAATTTTTTTATTAATTCTGAACTTTTATTCCAATCATGAGTTAATCCAGTTCCACCAGCCTGATTTGTCTTTAAGTTAAAACTATCTAATAAATAATAATCTGCATACTTCATTTTTTTATAATTGGTACATATCTTACCATCTTTAGAAATATGAATTAATCTAACAAGTTTTACATTTGGTAATGATTTATATATTTTTTCTACTTCATCTTCTTCAATATCAGAATGTAATTGAATAATATTATTTCCAATAAATTTTGTTAATTCAATTATTTTATCAGCATTTGTTAAATGAGTCACTAAAGAGACATCACATCTTTTGTCTATAAAACTAGTTATTTCTTTGGCCCTATATTTATCCACAAAATCATTACTATTATGTTCTTGTCCAACTAATATTCCTATTATATCGGCTCCAGCATCTAAACACATTTGAGCGTCATCTACACTTTTATTTGCACATATTTTTACTTTAACCATATGTGATTTTCTCCTTTAATATAATTTATTTTAATTCCAAATTATCATACTCATCATCAGTAACAGGTTCTAACCAAACATTCTCTGTATCCTCACCCGGTACTTCTACGGCTATGTGACTGAACCACGTTTTCTTGGTCAAATGACACAATAAAGTTTTCTTCCTTTTTTCTTGTTTTCCTATCATCTATTTCAAATT
>CANPXY010000101.1 GCA_947587115.1 uncultured Bacilli bacterium | reverse complement strand
TATAAGGAAATGGCAAATGAATATAGGCATCATATAGATGTACAAGAAATCTATAGACAAAGACCACAACATATAGAGAGAGTCTTTGCGGATGGAAAAATGAAGTATGGGCTTAGAAATACATACTTCAGGACAAAGGAAAGAGTCCACAGAGAGTTGACTCTGCTTTATGCGTGTATGAATTTAAAGAAATTTGCATTACACCATTATGCTTAATATTTTACCTATTTGTCAACAGTCTGAGAAAAATCGCTTTTAGTGATTTTTCTTGTGTTTAGAATTCATACCATAAAATTTGGCAATCTCTTTGGGAGAAAGCAAGCGATATTCACCAGATTGTAGTCCCTTTACATCGAGAAAGGCAATTCGTTCACGTTTTAGTTTCAATACTTCCATTCCTAAAGAGGCGATCATGTTTTTGATCTGATGATTGCGACCTTCATGAATGGTGATTTCGACCATACAAGTATTATTTTTTTCATCTACTTTACGCAATTTCACTTTGGCAGGTTCAGTCATTTTACCGTCGATATAGACTCCTGACTCTAACATATGAATCTCTTTACCTTTGAGAATGCCTTTTACTTTTGCAACATAAGTCTTCGTTATTTCACTAGATGGATGCATCAAATAATTGGTGAACTCTCCATCGTTTGTCAATATAAGGGCTCCCGTCGTATCATAATCGAGTCTTCCTACAGGATAGATTCTCTTGTCGGTATCGATCAAGTCAACGACGGTCTTACGATGTTTATCATCGGTTGTCGACGTGATAATGCCCCGTGGTTTATTGAGTAAATAATACACATGTTCTTCTCTTTCTAATCGTACCCCATCGACTTCGATCGTATTCTTCGATCCTACTAAAGTACCAAGTTTCGTGACCACTTGACCATCTACTTTGACTCTTCCTGCTTGAATCATCTCTTCGGCTTTTCTTCTAGATGCAACTCCAGAAGAAGCAATAACTTTCTGTAACCGTTCCATAGTACCACCCGTTGTTAATTATACAAAAGAATACAAAGAAGTGCAACTATCGTTTCCTATCATTGCACTTCTCTAGTTTATTTTATGAAACCTTAATCGTTCCAAAATCCATATCAAATTGTGGATTTGTAGAATTTCCTTCGATATAGATATGGTAAGTTCCGGCCGTAGTGAACGTATAAGTTATCGATCCGGAATTCGTACTTCCTTTTGCCCATTTGGCTCCCGATGCGGTCTTTAAATATTCAGAGTGAATTTCTTTTCCTGATGAATCTTTAATGATGAATTTGACCCAATAACCTGTTGCAATATACGTTTCTTGTCCTTGGACAACTGTCCACTCAAAAGTGACAGTTCCATCTTTTACGGTCCCACTGACATGTCCTACGGTATTTCCTTTAACATTGTCTGGGCAAGTATTATTGACTTTGGCTGCCCAAGCATCACATTCACTTCGGCAATGACCGCATACCCATTTATTGATATTTCCAGTAAGCTGCACTTTCGGCGTACATGCTGAAGTATTACAATTTTGGCTTTCAGTCTTGCTGTCACAGACTTTATTATTGTAATTGGCTTTGATCGTAATGGTTCTCGTTCTAGTTCCACCACCACAAGTCTTACTGCAATTACTCCATGCACCAACATCTTGGAACGTGCTGTCACAATAGTTGATGTTGTATACTTGTGTAAAGCAATCACGGCTGTTGCCCGCTACATCGCTTACGGTCATCTTTCCCTGCCGGTCACCTTCTAAACTAAATTTTACATTTTGAGCACTTGTTCCTTGGAAGGTTCCATCTAATCTCCAAACCGCATTTTGACCTGTTTTGCCATTATCGTTAACATACCAAAGCCATTTTTGACTGTCGAGCGCAGGTGTTACTTTCAGTTCGATTGGATAACCTTTTTTTTGATCGACCGTCGTTACACTAGGACATTCAGGCGGAACTTTGTCGATCTTGATATGATAAGTTTTGGTCTTACTGACGTTTCCTTTTTTATCAATACCACGAATCGTAACGTCTTTTTCATAAACCTTTCCTAACTGAACACGATTAGAGAATGTACAGTTCATTTTGTTACAGTAAGATTCCCAAGTATTGGTTTCTTCATTGAAAACTTGAATGGCAGAAAATTCATCTGGATAATTTTCTTTCACTTCTAATGATTCTTTGACATTGCGATTGGTCCAAGTATCTTGGGTGTAGCTTTCTTTATAATTTTGATCATCATACTGATCTGTCGCAGCTTTCGTAAGGGTGACTGTGGGAGCTTCATTCTGATAGATTTCAAGATCCGTCGTCTTAGCTTCCAGCGTGGTACCATTCTCTAACAAGACTTGATATGCGACTTGGTCAGGATATGTATAACTCTTGCTCACATCTACTCCACTGACGGATGCAGCAGAAGCCGTCACTTTGGATACTTCCCTTCCCCGAGCTTTGAGCGTGGCTTTGGTAAGACGACTAACATCGATCGGATTATTGATATAAGACTTTACTTTATCTGGGACTTCTAGCGTATAAATATGATCGTTTTGATCCGGATGATATTCTCCATTACAATACTCTTTATCACTCTTATAATCTTTACATACCAAACAGGTCGTATATTCATATTTTCCTTCCGACTCTTTGAGAACACGCACATAACTGTTTGCACAGGTGGCATTTCCACTCGCATCGACAACTTCTTTGTTCGTATAATGGCCTTCGATCAACGTTTTAAGATCTACTTGATTGGTCGATAAATTATATTTTGGCCGTTCACTTCGATGATCGTCATAATAGTCGATGGCCATCAGGCGAAGTTGGTCTTCTAAGGTTTTATAGTAACGTTCTTGTGTCGTCTTAATAATACTTCTTACGGTTGGAATCGCAATGATGGCTAAAACTGCCAAGATGACAAGAACTGCCAACAGTTCAACAACGGTAAAACCTTTTTGTCTTTCCTTCCTCATAGTGCTCACCCTACTTTAATTTCATTATATATGAATTTAAGTAAGGGCGCAAGCACATTTAAAATCGATTGCATTAAAAAAAGAGTTATTCACTCTTTTCAGACTGTTGACAAATAGGTAAAATATTTTGCTTATTTGTCTTTTATTTTGAGAAATTTTAGATATTATTGAAAAAATAGTAATATTTAGTGTATTTCTACACTAAGCATAATGGTGTAATGC
>CANPXY010000100.1 GCA_947587115.1 uncultured Bacilli bacterium | reverse complement strand
GGCACATTTCCATAGGTCTCGATAAGATATTTTCCAACAAGACCAGCATGAAAAGCACTACCACACGCCACAATATGAATTTGATCATACTTCTTCAAATCCGGAATCTTTTGTAACAAAGTCTCCTGGTCTTTAATGTAAGGTCGTATCGTATCTTCCAACACCCGGACCTCTTCCATGATCTCCTTCAACATAAAATGAGAATAGCCACCTTTTTCCGCTTGCCCCATGGTCCAGTTGGCAATTTCAATTTTTTTCTCAACCTTTCTCATATCTTGATCATAAACATCGATTCCCTCTGGACTGAGTCGCGCAATCTCACCAGGCTCCAACAACATATACTTTTTAGTATAACGAATGATCGCCGGAATATCCGAAGCAATAAATTGCTCTTCTTCTCCAAGCCCTAAGATTAAAGGACTATCTTTCCGTAGAGCATAAAGATGGTCTCGATCACTGTCAAACACAACGCCCAACGCATAGGATCCTTGTAAATATTTCGTCAATTGACGTAAAGACTTGATCTCATCCTTTTCTTTTTTATAAATATCATCTAATAGAGCTGCAACAACTTCTGTATCTGTATCAGATAAAAAGAGAACTCCTTGCTCGTGCAACTGGGCTTTTAATTCTTGATAATTTTCAATGATGCCATTATGAACCAACGTAACTTTTCCTACACGATGCGGATGAGAGTTTACATCATTGGGAGCCCCATGCGTTGCCCATCTGGTATGTCCGATCCCAAGATGCCCTTCTATTGTCGGCGCTTTGGCAATTTCTCCTTCTAATTGACTGATCTTCCCTGCAGATTTAAAAAGCTGCATTGTATCATGATTCCATATCGCAATTCCCGCCGAATCATAACCGCGATATTCCAACGCTTTTAAGCCCACAATTAAAACATCTGTTACGTTTTGTTTTTTTCCAACGTAACCAACAATTCCACACATAAAAAATACCTCCACAACAAAAATTGTGCGAAGATATATGTTTTGTTATATTCTTAAATTTTATTTTTTGTCACATATCTAACGTTTCGCAAATCCGTAGCAGCATCCGCCGAATCTTTCGATCACTGCCAACCTCGTCGACGACTTTTGCGTCCTGGCGCTCAAGTTAAGAATACTCTTCGTCCCTCCTTGTACTCCTATCTCTATAAATAGTATACACAAACAAAAAGAGAATGTGAAGCAAAACAACCTTACTTTACATTCTTTTCATCCCATAAAAACAACAATGTATAAAGGATAATGCCGACTAGAACAAAGCTTAAAATAAAATAATTATTCTGAAAATAAGCCATGTCCACTTGATAGATCATCGTCATTTTGACCCGATCATCAAAGAACAGACGTCCAAAGATCAAACACAAATAAGCAATTAATCCAATATAAATCAAGTTATAGGCGATCTTCTCTCGTGTGGCATGATTTTTCTTAATTGAAGAATAAAGGGAAAGACCAATCAACAATAAAGAAAGAAACAAAAAACTATGCCCCTGCCAACCTGAATTTAAAATATTAGGCAACAAGAAAAACAGTAAACTCAAATAAACTACTGTGCCGATCATACGAATCCAATATAGAATATCATATCGTTGCCTTTTTATCTTTTTTTTCAACTTCATACCTCTTTAAATAATCTCATCTTCAGGTGAATCTTTTCTACTCTCTCCCAACACTTCAACGTCTTCATCTAACTGCTCTTTGAAAAGTTCTTGAAAACGAACGATTTCTTTTTTGATCACATCTGGATACACATTTTTCGTATTCATAATTGCCTTATAGATATGATGGATATTGACCGTCTTTGAATTATCAAAAACAGCATAGGAAAAAGCCTGTTGCAATAAAGTTAGCGCAATATCTGGATATCTAGAACCAATTTCATATACGCGTCGATACTCACTGGTAAGATCTACCAAAAAGCCCATGATCTTTTCCTGTACAAATGGCGCATACAAGAGTTTAGCACCCGTCTTCTTTTCGATCTTAGGAAGTGTTCCCATCAAGATCCTTACCGTCTCATCACGAGTTGGCTCCTCGACCTCTACTTTTTGGAAACGTCGTACAAAAGCCTTATCACGCAAAATATATTGTTCATACTCTTCGGTAGTAGTAGCTCCAATAACTTTAATATCGCCACGATCTAATCCCGGTTTAAAAATATTAGCAAAATCCATTGCTTCTCCTTTACCCATCAATGTATGAATCTCATCGATGAAAAGAATCAACTTCGATTTATTTTTAATTTCACTTAACAACGTTTGAATCCGTGGCTCTCCTGTCGTTGGATCAACACCGAGCAATGATGAAGTATTTACTTTAATGATCGTATAATCACGAAGCGCATCCGGTACTTCCCCTCGTTGAATACGATATCCCAAACCTTCGACAATCGCCGTTTTTCCAATACCAGGTTTTCCTGTCAAAATAGCAGACTTTTCAGGAGTAAGCAAAATCAAAATTAATTGTTTAATTTCCTCATCTCGCCCAATTGCTGGATTGGTAATATATTCTCGTTCTGTAAAATTTTCACCATAGGTCTCTAATATACTAAATTTTGCTTCTTGCTCCATGGAAGTCACCTCTAATCTATAGATATTATATCACAAAAGAATTATTCGTACATCTTTTTATTGATAGTTTCCATTTCGATATGTGCTGTATTGTAAACCTCGATTTTGCTCTAACAATTTTTGAAGAGTCCCTTCACTCATGATTACTTCTACTTTCGATATCAAAAAACCTTGCTGTATCACTCGTTCAACGTCTTCTTTCAATCCATATTTTTCTAAAATCGAAAGATATCTTTGATTTAAAGATTTTTCTGAATCATAAGCTAATGCTTCTAGTTGGGCATTGATCTTCTCATCACTGATTACCAGTACATTTTTAGGATAGATCGTCTCCAATTTTACATCATAACCAGCAAAAAATTCATCGATGGTAAGCGATGTACAATTCAACTGTTCAAAAGAAAGATAATAGTGAATGGAAGGATCGCTCTGTTCAAAAAAAACTTCCTGCCACTTTACAAACGATTCCTTGGAAACATTGATCCACAATTCAAATAATAAAAGAACAACCAACAACATAAAATAAAGTTTCTTCACCCATACTCACCCAGTCATAGTATGGACGAAAAAAAGAAAAAGAATCAAAAGATTCTCAGACTGTTGACAAAGTCGATGAAGTAAAGTAAATGTTGGAAAAAAATAAGAGAAAATACAAGTTATAGAATTAAT
>CANPXY010000099.1 GCA_947587115.1 uncultured Bacilli bacterium | reverse complement strand
GCTACGATAATGCAGTGTTAAAGGATATGAAATAGATGGAAAAATTTGTGATTGCCTTAAAACAAATCGGGGGTATGGGTTTCAAATACGTAAAAGAAAAAGGAGACTTTGAAAATCAAGGCGAGTATGACTTGAAAACCTATCTCACGGAGACTTTAGAAAAAGCGTTGTTAGAAAAATCTCTTTCCCATGTGGAATTAGAAAAAATAAAAGACGTTGAAGAGCTTTTTAGAAAGTTTTTTAAGTCAATTGACTTTGAAAACCCTCTTTTGCAAACCCATTATTATTTCCCCATAAGCATTTTTCGAGAGCTTATTAAAGAATACCACTATAATGAAAGCGGAATGTTTCGTGATTCCGCCTATGAAAGGTTTGATAAAGAGTGCTATCAAGAATTTGCCGATCACATTGTCCCTAAAATGACGATTTTTAAATTCTTGGACGAAAGAGCCTCCTTGATGATAGTTCTTTCTTTTTTGAGAGCCACGTATGCCAAAGAACTGATTAAAGATGACACCACTACGGTTGAAAGACTTAGCAATTTTTGCTCTTGGCAATTTTTCACTGCCATGCTTGATGATTGGGAAAGGCTTTTGTCGATAAGAATGGTCGATGATGAATACCCGTGGGCTAGAAATATCGAGGCGTTTAAAACCAAGGTTTTTACCAATCTTTTGGGCGATATGGCATCAGGCTCTTATAGCAATAACGATCGCTATGAATTTCATTTAAGCCAATTCCCGACTACTATTACACAATATCGGCAAATCAAGTGGCTAATTGATGATCTGCGAAATTATTATTACGCTAATTGTGATAACTCCGTCACCATTGAGAAGATTATCAAAAATCATTTTTCGAAAATTGATCCCCGACATTCTAAGCAATCGACTATTAGCTTAAAAAGAGAAAATATCTACGAAACACTATTGGATAAAGATTTCATTCAAGAAGTCTTTAATAACGATGTGTTCAATACGGATTTAAACGGAAATTATGAAAATGTTATAGACGTTTTTAAAAATTTCGTGGAAAGGAAAAACGACTCCGAGCTCGGTGGCGGAAAAGTCGATGAAATCATAACCCAATTTTGTGGAGATGACTATAAAAAAGTATTGGACGCCGTTCGTGTGTTTCTTTACTCTTTTGTCGAGGAGTACGATTTCAGTAATTTACTCATTACAAGAAGTCATGGAGTAGCCAATAGATTGCTACCCGCAAAAATGATTGATGAGGCTATTGACGAAACGATTAAAGCTCCCGATAATATTCTTTCGAAAACACCTAATAAATTGGCGGAAGATTTCAAAATTGCGTATAGTAAAAAGTTAAGAGAAGTGAAAAAATAATTTTTGTCAATTAGGGAAATTACTAATGGCTCTTAGGGAAAATCCTAAGAGCTTTTTAGTTGACAATTCTAAAAAATGTGCTAGAATGATATTCATAGAAAGTTAGGAAAATTGAATTTTTTTTAAAGGAGATTAAAAATGAGTATGGTTGGATTTGAAAATTACGTAAACCAAGGTTCAAACGAAAACGAGTTTCGTATGGAAATGTATCGTGAATTTGAATATAATGGTGATGTAGATGAATCTCACGTATCCTTTTCCGTAAAATTTAATCCTGATTCTGATGAATTTAACCTTGATGTTTTAGACTGCGACAGCCATCATCTTGACGCTCGCCTTCGCTTTTCCAAGAAAGACGTTAAAGCACTGATAGAATTCCTTCAAAAAAAGCTCTAAAAGGGGCTTAAAAAGGGCTATAAAGCGTTAACGAATTTACGGATAAGGAGATTAATCAAGTGACAGACAGCAACCTTTTAAAAAGCGTTTTAGGGGCTTTTACCATCGTTTTAGGAGCGACTATTCTTGTAAAGTTTTATGGGGCAATTGATTTCAACAATACGGAAACATTTTTAGACGTTTTAGGAATTTTGGGGAAATTTCTTCTAAGCGGTTTAGGAATCAGTCTAATGACCATTGGCGGAATGACTTTTGCCATTTCTTTTTCCAAAATGATTGAAAAAAGGTTTTAAAATGTCAGAAAAGACTGAAGAAATCATCCGTTGGGTATTGACATTTTTTTATTCTCTGATGTTTTTCGGAATTTCCGTTTTAGGAATAGATTTTGGATATTCCATGACGGAAATTTCCGAAGGGATAATTTTAAAACTTCTTTACGCCGTAGCGATGGGATTATCCGTAATATCTTCTTTAATCTGTATTATTGGAGTGGTTTTAAGTCTATACGCTTTAAGCGTATTAGTAATAAAAAGCGTCAGAAACGATTAGATGTCGCCTTTAGGTGCGGAGAGATCAACCCAAAAACCATACATTCCCGCCCAGGGTAATGTATTATCCGATTGAATATTAATGACGATTTCCTTATTGTTATTATGCCACTCGTAAGAATTTATCCACGAATTTTCTACACGGGTGTTTTTATTAGGTTCGTTATTGCTGCTCGTTGAGATATATCCTTGAGTGAAACGTCTCCCGTAAACCCAATAGAAACCATCTGTGGAAGTGGCGGGAATAATGTATTTGTATTCATTAGTATCTTTAGCCCCTTCTATCCCCCAATAGCGTGAAATAATATGGACGTCACTTTTTCTTACCACAGGATCGCTTTTTAATTTAAGTTTTTCGAGAAATTTCTCAAAAATACTTTTGATAGTAATAGTCATGACTTCTTTAACTCCTTGAATTTAATGAAGTTAAAGAAATTTTAAAATATTTGTTTAAGTAATAAAAGTTGTAGTTGACTTAGTCAACTACAAGATACAAAATTTCTTTTCTCATTGTAGTTTCCTAAGAATTTTTCCTTTTATTTTAGCTATTATAAACGGGTGGGGTAAAATCTATCCAAAAACCTGTTAAATTTTTCCAATTTAATTTGTTATCAGAATTCAATGAAATAGTATAATCTTTTCCAGTCTTATTTTCTATAGTTTGAGCACTAATCCATAGTGTTGTCATACTTCTGGAATCCGCATCTCTGCGACCAATAATAAAGTAAGAAAATTTTGTCACGGTAGCGGGAATATTAAAAGAATAGGAGTCACCAGTATTAAAAGTTTTGAAAACTGTATGAAAATTCGATTGTTGAACGATTGGATCGCTTGAGCTCTCCAGTTTTAATTTTTCGTAGAATTTTTCAAATACGGATTTTAAAATAGGTAACATTCTTTAACCTCCTATAGCAAAAGAGGTTAAAGAGTTTTTTGAATAATTGTTTAAGTAAAAGTTGTAG
>CANPXY010000098.1 GCA_947587115.1 uncultured Bacilli bacterium | reverse complement strand
CTCTATAACTATTTACGAGAACCTCTCGAGTTTGTTGAATCGGATATCGATGAAAGCCTTCTCGATACCGAAATTGGGTACTTGTATATTTTTGATAATCGAATCGTTATAAGTGATAATTTCTATCAGGTCGTACCGGTAAAAGATCTTGATAAACTGACGAGTCATATTACGGATACCCATGGAAAGTTTCGAGAAAATAATAAGACTTATTATTACTATGCAATCCATAGTCAAGACATCATCAAAGTTGCTTTGACCAATGATACTTATATTTTAGAGACTAGAGAAGCGATCTTGGATGCGATCTTGCCAATGGTATTATTTACATTTATCATAATATCTTTGATTTTGATTCTTTGGAGTAGCGTCATTGTGAAAAAAATAGAAAAACTTAAACTTAAAATTGACAACATCGATAACGATACCTATGATCATCAAATGCATTTTTATCTCGATGATGAGATCAATTCTTTGAATCGAGCCATCGAAGATATGCGGTTGACTTTAAAAGATCAAGAACGTTATCGTAATCAGATGTATCAGAATATCTCACACGATTTTAAAACTCCTCTCACAGTCATTAAATCCTATATTGAAGCTGTTCACGATCATGTAGAAGACGAAGATAAAGCCTTCGCCGTGATCGAAGAGCAGACCCAAAAATTAGAACAAAAAGTTCGCGCACTTCTTTATTTAAATAAACTGGACTATTTTCAAACCGAAGAACATATAACATTTACAGAAGTTCCAATTCAAGCCATCATCGAGCGATCCATTCAGAAATTTAAATTTCAGAGAAAAGATCTTTCTTTTGTGACGAAGATCGATGCCAATGCAAAATTTTATGGAACAGAAGATCTTTTTGAAACGATCATCGATAATCTTTTGGAAAACTTCATGCGCTATGCCAAAAGTGAAATCAAAGTGACTGTTAAGAATGATAGAATTATATTGTTTAATGATGGACCAAGTATTGAGCCACGACTCTTGGACGAAATCTTTACTCCGTTTCGTAAAGGGTTGAAGGGAGAATTTGGACTGGGTCTATCGATCGTCAAGAAGACAGTCAACTTTCTTGGCTATGATATTGTAGTAAAAAATCAAAAAAAGGGTGTTTCCTTTATCATTGGTAAGGGACTTCGAAAATAGCCCTTTTTTTGTTTGGAAAATATTCGACTTGAGTTTTAACTTTGTTCTTTATTTTACCAAAAGATGGGCATACTATAAGTGGTGATGATATGAAAATATTAATCACGGGTGCAAGAAGTGGAATTGGTTTTCGAGTCGCTCAAAAATTGGCGCGAAGAGGGCATTTTGTCTATCTTACTACCCATACCAATGAAGAAGCACTCGAAGCAAGCAAAATTTTGGCAGATAAAAATCTTAAAATCATCTGTTTTAAGTTGGATATTACCAAGGAAGAAGATCGAGACTATCTAGGTCAGTTGGAGATTGACTGTCTGATTTGTCATGCTGGAATCGGGGTCGGAGGCTCTCTTATCGATCTATCTATGGACAAGGTTCGAGAGAATTTTGAGACCAATTATTTTGGTACTTTTGCGCTCATTCAAAAAGCATTACCTAAATTACTTAAAAATCCACAGGGCAGAATCATCATCACTTCTTCGATTGCGGGTATCATACCGATTCCTTTTTTAGGAAGTTATTCATCGACAAAAGCAGCCATCTCTAGTATGGCGCGTGCACTTCGGGAAGAATTGAAATTGCTGGATACAAAATTGAAGATTTCTTTGATCGAACCTGGAATTTATAATACGGGTTTTAATGATGTAATGATCGATGAAGTTATTGCCTATAAAGATCAGAGCCCCTATTTTTCTAAGAAAATGAAAGAAATCGGAATCTTACAACGTCGGCTTTTCCATTTTTTTGGAAAGAATAGTTATTCTTCGATTGTAGATAAATTTATCAAAGCTACTGAATCTTCTCATCCTAAAAAGGTCTATCGAGCTCCTCTATCTGTTCGAATTTTAGTAAAACTTTATCTGTTATTCTTTGGTTGATCATTGCTTTTTTCGTCTTTCTATGTTAAGATAGTCCTGCCAAAAAGGAGGAAGATTATGCAGGATTATTATCAGTTTGCTCTTCAAGCATTAAAATATGATCAACATCTCACAGAAAAAGAGCAAAGAGTTCTCTATTACAAACTTGCGAAAAAGTATCATCCGGATTTAAATCCTGATGTCGATCCTAATATTTTTAAAGCGATTGCAGCTGTTTATCAAGACATAAGGACGGGTTCTATAAAAAATGGGGGAACAACGATTCGTCGAAAGCCCGATCCACGTTGTATGACGCTCGACCAATTAATATACTCCATTGATCTTTTGCACAGAAAAGTTATAGAATTAGAACAAAAGGTAAACTTTTCTCTTGAGAAAATAAAGAACTTAAAAGTAGAGACGGATGAATTAATAAAAGAGCAAGATCAATTGCAAGCGGAAGCTGAGGCAGCGAAAAGTAAAATTCCCAAAAAAGTACATGTTGTGGAGCGACTTATCAACTGGATCATCAAAACTATAAAAGATCCTGAAACGAGCCGCCGTAAAGCAAAAATTACGGGTATCGTATTTACTGCAGCGGGTAGTTTGGTCCTATTGTTTGTACCTATTGCCTCACTGGTTGTAAGTAGCGTGATACATATTTCTAATTTGTCTTATTGGATCTATAGTGCGAAAAAGATTAAGAATCAAAGAGAATATATGAATAAATTGACTTTAGCGATGATGAAAGCAACTGAAATTAGTCTGAATGAGTTTCAAAAGTCCATGTATGAGGGAGAATGTAAAATTCTTCATAATACCATTGCTGTGCAAAAGAGCGACTTAAAATCTTTTCAAGCAGAGTTTGATCGTAGAATGGGAACAGATTCATCCAAAACGTCTCAAAAAGAACAGGAACATTCGAAACAATACACAAAATAAAAGTCGAAAAGTGGGCAAGATTGTTTTACCAAATTTTTGTAAAAAATGGTTGTAAAAAAAATAGAACTTTGTTATAATCAATGTTGTCCACGAATATGGCGATGTAGCTCAGCTGGCTAGAGCGTTCGGTTCATACCCGAAAGGTCGAGGGTTCGATCCCCCCCGTCGCTACCACTGATAAATAAGTTCGAACTTTTTCGAACTTTAATATAGAGAACTTGCAAAAAGTTCTTTTTTATGTTATTATGAATATGTCAAGGAAACTTGCATACAATAAAAAAAGAGGAACATTCGATCTTGCAAGATCGAATGTT
>CANPXY010000097.1 GCA_947587115.1 uncultured Bacilli bacterium | reverse complement strand
AGATTGATATGCTTCTTCCAACTTTCCTTTCTTATAACTTTCAATTCCAATATCAACCCATTTGATACACAATATGAATACCCATATAATAACTATGAAATCAAACATTGCACCTCCCATTGATTATCTTCTCATATAGAAATACGCTATGTAACTGCATACATCTTGCATATCTTTCTCTACTCTTGTAATCTTGCTTTTTACCCATGGATGGAGATTGTCGTATAACACATTATCTCCGAATGCGATAACCGGAATCTGATGATGACGGTATGCCTCGTATATTTCATATTTTGCCCCATCGCTGGAAGCCAAACCATCCAAATTGACCACAACTATATCGCTCGATGTAACATGAGATAAATCGAACTCTTCAACCTCCCTCTCAGACTGGTGCCGTTTGTTTTCGAAGTTATAATAACTTACCGGATTAATCACTGTTACATTATATCCAGCTTTTCTAGCAGTTGCTTCCAATCGTGCTTTTAATATCTTCCGCCATCCATTCATTTCTTCGAATGAAAGCCCGATCATCTTTCCCGCAAGATAAATCTTCAAATCATACAAATTTATTACCTCCAATCTCTTCTTCTATAAATTTCTTTGCATACTCTCTTAATTCTTCTATCGTTCCATTATTGATTACATAAATGTCATAGTTGCAATCGAATACATTTTTATCAGCTTCATTTGACTTGATAGGCGGAACGTTATCTCTTACCACTAATATACTTTTTGCATGAAATTCTTTTACCGCACGGCGTATTTCAGACGGTTCCCTAATATGTAAAAAAAGGAATATACAATTTTCGTCTTTTAAGAAACTATCGACTTTTTCTTTCATATCTGAAAATGGCATATCACAATATTTACTCGTCAGTAATTTTAAGTCGGATAAAAATTTTCTGTCAATCTCATTTTTCCCGCCTTGCCATCCAATTTCTTCTGCGATATGCTTCACTTTTGAAACAGATGAATAATTCCAGACCGTATGGAATCTTTTAAATCTATCGTTCATTTCCTCTGAAACAAATTCTACAAAAGTATCTTTTCCGACTCCGCCTGATCCGTTAATAATGAAGATTTTCTTTATAGGAAGTCACCTCCGTTACTCAATGAAAAGCAATTCATTAGCAAAAGGAAGCGTCTTCGCCCAAGCGATAAAGTTTGGAAGATTAGGATTATCCTTCCCGCTCCACTCATTCAGTTTATGATTCTTTCTCTGATGAATCATATTCCTAACATTCTCGTAATTCATCGTAACAGTACGAGTCTGCAACCATGACTCTGGAAGCCAACGAACGAGTTCCTTCCAGTATCTCTTATCTTTTGTTTCAAGATATTTTGTACGTAGACATTCAAGGGAAAAGAGGAATCCATTTATACCTCCACCTCCCAAAATATCACAATAATCATCGGTCTCAAAACAATCTATTGTAATAGGTGTAGTTGCCAATTTGTGCATTGTACTCGTGCTGTTTGCAGTCGTTCCAACTTTGTATGTATCAAATTCCTTCCACCAGAACAAAGGTGCTGTAATGTCAACAGAGACAAATACCTGTCTGAGAAACTTCCGATGTTCAGACCCTGCTTTTATAAGTTGTTGCGCCAATTTTAAATCGTTTTCTCCTATTTTTGCACATAATTTCTCTGTCAATCTAGCATATCCATCATCTTTGTAATAGAAGTCAAATAAATCGTCGTCACAAGTAAGTTCACATTCACTATCGTTTTTCTCCCAACTATTCATAGGATTCCGCATACCTCTTAATGCATGTTTAAATCCCCATACTTCCGTATTTTCAAATTTCATTTTCTTCAAATTCCTCCATCGCTTTTTTAAATTTTTCGCATTCTTCCGGATCATCAGAAAGAATCCTCACATACATATTCTGCAAAAGATATAAACCGAAGACGCCTAAAATTGATTTTGCGTCCACTACACCTCTGTCTGCCAACAGGTCAACGTCAGATTTAAAAGACGTCACAACGGACACAAATCTTTTCACATTTTCAATAGTTCTAAGTTTAATTTGAATTCTATTATCATCCATTAATTGTTCTCCTTCACAATAATTAATTTAACTTTGGTTTTTTGTTTTCTTCATCATAATTAAATTCTTTGTGTATTGAAATTTCTGCTTTTTCTCTTGCTGAAACTGCTTCTTCAAAAGTATCAAATCTTCCTAGATGATATGATCTTTTGTCATATGTTATTAGTGCCATCCATTTATTTCTATTTTTATCCCAGTAAACCCCCTTTTTACCAGTAGTATTATCTACACGCATTTTTGAATAAGTAACATTTTGATAATGATCTACAATTCTTAAATTTGCTTTTCTGTTGTCTACAGTATTATGATTTATGTGATCTACATCTTTGCCTTTTGGATCCCCCATAATTATTCTATGCATTCTAATATTTTTACCGAACTCACCGCACATTACATATCCAGAATCATTTAAATGCCATGTATAATTTTTTATCTTATCATAATCTTCTTTATCGAAATAAAATTCTTCTCCTTTTAAAGTATATCCAATTCCATAATCTCCGCTTAAATCATACTTATTTTTTATTCTCATATTAACACCTTTTTTTCTTGCGCTTTCCCTTTTTAAACAACCGCAGGATTTTGTATTACCGCTTGTTAGACTTGAAGCAGGAACATTAATAAAATTTCCACAATCACATTTGCAACGCCAAATTCTTTCTCTATTTTTTGTTTTCCCAACTACTTCTATTGTTGATAATTTCCCATACTTTTCATTAGCTTGTACCAATACCAATCATCACCTCAATTCTACAAGATATTTAATAGTGCATTGTTCGATGTTATATATGACTATTTCATCGTTTCTCAACATTCCTCTATCGGCATGAGCATGAAGACAGTTAGCTCCTGGGCACATCTTCTGTAATTTTTCATAGTTAAGATCATAATATTTGCTATCAAATGAATACACGTCATATGGCTTGCCATACGCAACATTCATCACCGCCATAAATGCTGAATCCGCTCTTCCGCTAGCCCAATAGGAACCATGAATCGACGTGTATCCTAAAGACTTCCTTGCTGTCGGGGAAAAGTAGCACGCATCTCCAAACATGGATCCTGTATATACGGCGTTCGATGGTCTTATCATCAATCCAGTATTGATAATCGACCACCAATTCTCATTTCTACTTCCATGCCACAAAAGTTTCGTTTTTAAAATGTTCTCTTTCTCTACAAACTCGTCGAACCTTTTCTGAGTTTTTATATTTGTAACTCTCCAAGCTGCATAGAATCGATCTCTGCATCCACCAAGCAAAGAGCGGATAATCCTTACATCTTCATCCGTCGTTTCCTCAAAAATCAGACCCATAGC
>CANPXY010000096.1 GCA_947587115.1 uncultured Bacilli bacterium | reverse complement strand
CTCACACGATAGCGGAACTCTTCGAAATACGCCGTAACCGAAAGGTTTTGGGTAATATTTTGATCGGTCCTTTCGGGGTTTTCCGAACCGTCCGACCATTTGACGAATTCAAAGCCTTCGAACGAGACTGCCGAAACCGTTTGCGCCGAATCTCCGCGTTTAACCGTTTGTTCCGTCTCGCCAATGACCATCCCGCCCTCCCTCCTTGATACGTCACGGTATAGCTTTCTCTCTCGTCTCGCACTTCCTCTCGGCAGGCGGTACAAAGCCCCATGCATGTAACTACAGATAAAACCAACATGATTAATAAATTAATTTTTTTCATAATCTTATTGTAATACCATATTCCAATATTGTCAATATTAATATTTTAATATTAAAAATATTTTTTCGTTTTGTGTTCATTATTTCTACCTAAATCAATCTAAGTCTGTTTATTCAAAAAAAGCGAAAGACAAAACATTTGTCTTTCGCTCTTAAATTTTAGCCCCTATTGTTCGGGATCACTCTGATCCCACAGATAATAGCAATGCTACATACTCCAATGCCAACTCCATATCATCAGTACGGGATACCTCTAAGTAATATTTATAATCTTCATATTCGAAAATCGCGCAACTTTTCGACAAACCACCGCCCCATTCAACTTTTATACCCTGTTCTAAAGATTGGTTATAGCATAGATCTTTAATTGATTCCAAAGCATCAATATCTGTCCATCCGTCCGTCACCCTAAGAGTAACCATATAACCGGTATTCATATCCATCATGGTCTCTGCAAAACAGATAATCTCCCCAGTATCATTTAATTTGGTCATTTCCTCAGTTAGCAAGATAGTTTCTTCGTACCAATCAAAAAATAATAGAGTTTTATTGATCGACTCAGCATATTCTTTTAATGAAACATCTGTCTCACTAACAGCATATTCATCCGATGTACAGTACCTAACCTTTATATTTTTATTTGATTTTAGGTAAATCGATATTATCGTTACTACAACTAGAAAAAGAATGAACAACGCAATAAAACATATTATTGCTTTAGATGGTAATCTAATAAGAACTTTTGTGTTTTTTGAATTGTTCATAGTTTCATTATTTTGAATCAGCTCAAGATTCGAACTCATCGCGCGCCATTTTTCCTCTTTTTTATCTTTTGCTTGTTCTTCAATTTTTTCATGAAACTTGTTTTCTAGCGACATTTAAACTCCTTACGAGATTGAAATAGAATATGCACTATTCAACCATTGGTTGGGCACAGAAACCGTCGTAGACGACAAACGTATAAACGCGTCAGTATAAAACGACAAGCCACATGCCACTCTTGCATATGTATCTACTCGCTCATTCCCATTGGTAAGAATGTATTTTACTTTATAAAAACCATATGCTACATAAATATGGTTTCCCGATATTGTTGAACTCGAAAAGACATCTACCCCATTATTCGTGCTAAATTGAAACACATCCGTTGTATTATTGAATAGAAGTGCCGGTTTATTCTCTCTAAGAGCGTTTGTGTAACGAGTCTCATTCAAATTTGATCCACTCTGTACCGAAGAATAGCTGAATGAGAGATTTTTATCATTCACATATTGTTTCAAACCGCTTAGACAGTCAACCTCATTTACACCAACATCTGCAACATTCGTTTTCATTTTAACATATAGATCTTGCATTAATGCGGGAACATATGTACGGTCGTTTGGTAAATAATTACCGGTTGCGGGGAAATAGGACCTGAAATTAGGGATCAAATCCTCATAGTATTTATCATAGAAACCTATTATGATAGCTCCAGCTGTAGGGCCACAGGAATTCTCTAAACTCGACAGCTGCGTATAAAGCGGTACACCGTTCGACGTTTCTATATATTCTTCTTCTCTCTCAGAAAAATAGATTTCTTCTTTGACAGAATTATAGGAAAATAAAGAAGCATCACTTGAATAGGTTTCCTTCGGTTGTGATTTTAAGCCTAAGCTTAATAGGCTTAAATTTGCAACCAAAAGAGCAGTAAACAATAAACGAGAAACAGACTTCACCATTGTTTTAACCATAGAACATCACCTTCTTATGTTTTTCTTTTATTTACTGCTCTTTAGAGCCTTTTGTTCACCTTAATCTGAAAATCTTTCCCCAACATTTTTAATTTCGTTTTTATTCTTTTATAGATAGTCGTTTTTTTCAATCCTGTCTTTTTAGAAATTTGCTCATAAGACAGATCTTCCCAAAATCTATAGTAAAATAATTTTTGATCAGTTTCATCTAATGTTTTCATAAAAATAAGTACTTCACTTTGCTCAAGATCGCCATCGATTTCATAAAATAAATGATTATATTCTATTTTATTTATATCAATTTCTATATGGTGTTTTTTATTATAATCGTAAGCTGTATTCTGTACAATTTTACAAAGCCAATTATAGGAATCCTTTTCTAAATCTACTGATTGAATATATCTAAATACTTTTAAGTAAGACTCACTTAAAACATCATCCACATCAAAAGGGTTTGATAAATAGTTCAACGCAACGATTCTCAAATGATTATAAGTAACCATAAAAAGCTGCTCAAATGCATTTGCCTTGCCAAGTTTTATATCTCGAATTATTCTATTTATTCTCTCTCCTAACTTTGACATGAATTGTCCTCATTCGTTGGTTCCTCTTTCGTGTATTTAGAAAACTCATGTAAGATTTCTAAAACGATTCTTTGATGATCTTCAGATATCTTATTAAACTCTTTCAAAAACTCATTCTGCCGTAGCAGTAGCTCCTCATTACTATCCATTATAAATAATTCAGCTAATGAGATTCCTAAGATATCGCATATACTGCTTAAGGCTATAACCGTAGGGATTGCACCTTTATTATACCAGTTATAAATGGTATTCGGCGAGAGACCTGCAAGCTCCGTTAATCTAAAAATTGACATCCCTCGTTTCATTCTTAAACTATCTATTTTAGATAATATCGTTTCGAGAATCTTTTCCATAACTTTTAGTGATTTATATTTCAATATAAATTCTAATAGAATTAGAATAACAAACTAATCAATTACAATATGGAATATTTCAAATTATAATATTAAATTCGAATCGAGTATTTCTATGAATTTTTTCCTATCTAATTTCAAATCATCCAAATTTAGCCTACGAAACCATATATGAAATTCACCGATTACATTAAAAGGCATTGCTGCCTTTTAATCCACTTACGACAAAAAACATGAATACTCCGAAAAGTACCGTCTATTTTTGTGTGGACAGCTAATGGACTTTACCATATTTGTTGAAGCTTCCGAGGTGATCGCCAATGAGCATAATATCGTAAAGCCGCCTTTGAAAAAGATTCTGCAATATCCTCTAATGAAA
>CANPXY010000095.1 GCA_947587115.1 uncultured Bacilli bacterium | reverse complement strand
GTAACGGATTTTGTCAAAGCTCTTGCGACATCTAATAAGTTGCACCCCGTGATTTACAATAGATCTATTCAATGCTGTTCAAGCTGTTCCAGTAGCTGTTCAAGTTCTTCTAGCTCCTCATCGAGTTCTTCATCGAGTTCTTCATCGAGTTCGTCTAGTTCATCGAGTTGTAGTTGTAGCTGTTCCAGTAGCTTTTTCATCGGTTTTATGAAAATTATACCATAAAATGGCTATGACCTATCAGACGCTATTTGACACCTTTTTTAACCAACTAAAGACATTATGTTGGAATGTTTCGAATTTTACGGGTTTGCCAGCACAATTTAAAACTGGATATACGACCACTCAAACCAGTGGATTAGCTACTTTTACGTGGAAAATTTCCAACCCAATTACTCAAGTAACAGAAGATCAATTAAAAACAGATGTTACTCAATTTTTCAAAGATACCAGAAAAATTGATTTATCCGCAACTGTTACTCCAAGAGGGCTAATGAATTTTTACGGGGCAATTGCTTGTTACTGTTCCAGCAGGATAAAAGCTGTGGGCTCTCTTTTTAACAATAATGGAAGTTACGTTTGTGCCATATTAAATGAGACGATTCCGACTTATACATCTATTCCTGATGGAATAGAATGTGTGGCATCAGATATTCAAACTTTAACCACAACGATTAATCAAATTATGGGCGGATCAATTAGAGGATATGCCTTAAAATATACAATTTCTTAAGGGAGTAAAAGAAAAGATGGATGATTATGATATTGCCAAAGATAAAGACGTTCTAACTCAGGTTAAAGAGATTTTTTCTAACGAGTTAAAGGAGCTTGAAAATAGTGAAAATGCGACTATTTCAGAAAAA
Organism: uncultured Bacilli bacterium; assembly: GCA_947587115.1. Lineage (GTDB taxonomy): Bacteria > Bacillota_I > Bacilli_A > RF39 > UBA660 > CANPXY01. The sequence continues at coordinate 2,539 of CANPXY010000095.1, read as the reverse complement.
AGAATTAATCTAAAGGGCTATCCCTTAAAGACCATTCAAGAAGTTTTAAAGTACACCATGAGTGTTGACAACGTAGTCAACTATAGTGTGTTGACAAATTTGTCCATATTAATTAATGGATATTCGACTTTGGATGAGAGTCTTTTTGAAAATCCCGATATTTGGTTTTCTAGTGTTGAAGACGTTATTGACACGAAACTGGATTTGAGTGAAGAAATCGTTGAATTTCAAACAAAAATTGCTTTTTGGCTATTGGCGGTTCTTAAAAGCTCATCAAAAACAGAATACGTTTATTTGGACGAATTTATTCCTGTGCCCCCTGAGTTCAAAAGAATCCTTCTTTCGACTCCTTTTTTAAGCCTCTCGCATATTCTTTCCAAAGCCAAGAATATTCAAACCAAAGATTTACCGCTGGTTAGAGACGGCTATCCGATTGTTAGCGAAATAGCCAAGAAAATTAATTTGTCTTTCGGGTTACTTGGAATGATTAGTAAAGAATTTGAAGACAGAGGGAAATCCATGTGATGGAAAATACCTAAGGCTCTTGACGAGCCTTTCTTTTTTGTGATAAAATCACGTTTAACCTTGGGGAAAAAGCTTTTGAAAAAGAAAATGAAAAATGAGGAAAAAATCCAAGCTCTTTTATTTGTACTCGTTGAGTGCTCGATTCTTTTATTAATTTTGGTGAAAGGTGCTTGGTGGATGTGGGTAATAACCTTATTTTTCGTAGGTTTTTTCGCAACTTTTTCAGTAAATAATTGTTTATCCAAAAATTAAGAAAGATTCCATGACAAAATCATTTAAAAAGTTTAGCGAGAAGTATACAGATTTTGAAAATGTCTCCTTTGAAAAACTTAGCCCTTTTGAACTTCATGTTGCGGAAAACGGGAAAATCCAAACCGATGAGACAATAAAAGGCTGGTATTGCAATTCTTCTCAAACCTATTTGGTTGAACCTGCCAACTATCCTGAGATTTATCCTTTGATCTCTTTAAAACCCGTTGATATTATGCTGGGAGATATTGACGGGTTTTCTGAAACAGATTTTGCCTCTTTAATCCCTTTGGCTATTTCCAGTCAAGAGATTAACGGAGGTGATGACGAGGGGTTGAAAAATACCCAAGAAGTTACAGACGACTCTTTAGTAACAGGATTGTCTTTTAGCCGTGATAATCGAATCCGAGGAGATAATCTTGGGGCTTTATACGACTGTCAATGCTATGTGTTAAATGACGTCAATGGAGATTTTATCCCGTTTGAAAAACTTACTCATTCAGACAGCAATTTCATGGAGTCATTTAAAGAGTATCTTGTGGATAAAAAAGGAAAAAACGCTTTAACGGAAAAGAAAGAAGTTTTAAGCGAGGCGTCTTTAGGTAGATTTTATCAGCATTACTCGAAAGGCGATCCGATTGCTATTGTTAGTGCTTTTACGCAAGATGCCAGTAGAAGTGAAAATGTACGGAAAACCGCCCAACTTCGTCAAGCCGTTTTAGCCTCGAAATTTGCCTACAATAGGGCTATTGGTGGCTACACTTATAAAGAAGGAAACGAAACAAAAGAAGTCGATAGTGAATTATCGACAATTATCTACGGAACTCCTGAGCGTGAAGATGAGTTGAAGAAATTTGCCATCAAGCTAGGAACTCGCTTTAAGCAAGAGTGTGTTTTGTTTATTGACACCAGTAAAAAGACCTATTTGATTTTCACTAAGAAAAGTGGGGATAAAAACGTAGGAGACTCAAATCCGTTAGGGGATTTTACCACTAAGATTTTAAGCGACTACACCAAGATTAAAAGAAAGTATTTTGCCTTTAAGAGCCTGGAAAAAGAAGGTAAAGAGATCGGGGCAAAAAACCTTCAAGAAAGCGACTACCATCAAGCTACTTCTGCTCGTAAGGTCTTTGAGGAATTGAGAAAAGATTATGACAGCGACCATGACTACGACAAATATTTTGAAAGTGTGATGGACGTTTGCCAAGGATAGTTTTCGATATTTCTTTAGAAATTCGCTCCACAAAGATAATTTTGTGGAGTTTTTTTTTTTTGTCAATTAGGGAAAGCTCTAATGGGTATTGGGGATATTCCTAATAAAACGCCCTTGACAAAGATATTTTCAAGGGTATAATGACAAACATAAAAAGTTGATTGATAGTTAAATTTTTAAAAGGAGATTGATCATGAGTTTGAAAGTTTTTGAAGGGGACATCAGTGAGAGCACCACTAAAATTAGTGAGTTGATTGATGAATTGGAAAAATTTAAAGAAGAATTTGGGGACATCCCCGTGATGTACAGTAAATGGGCAATGGAGTGTGAGAACTACGATATTCTGAGGGAGGGACTCTTCATTACTGATGTATGCCATGGTGATCCGTTTTACGATCCGTTTAACGAAGAGCCTGATGAAGATGAACATTGGGGTGAACCTATAGAAGGTAAAAAAGTTTTGGTCCTTGCCGTTGAATAAGAGCGAAAAAAGAGGAGTCAATCCTCTTTTTTTTTTTTTTTGTATTTTGTAGACGCTGGTATTAGAGAAGG
>CANPXY010000094.1 GCA_947587115.1 uncultured Bacilli bacterium | reverse complement strand
TGTGAATACCAAAATTTCGGGAGATCGGCAAAGTTGTGTAATTATTGACTTGTATATCAATCACGATAAGGCAAATAGCATCAACGAAAAATTGTGTGAACTAACTGCTTCGGTTACGATACATCAAATGCAATTATATTACGAATACTCCGAAGAATATCAAAGAGCGAGATTTACTGTTTTTTCATCACCGGAAATTGCGGTCAAGATGCTTTCGTTGATAAATGAGAATTAGGTCAAATAATTCGTTGTTCGATTAAAAGAAAAAGAATTAAGGAAGTTTCTATAAGGGACTTCCTTTTTTTGTTTTGGCAAAATTTATACCTTAATGTAGCCAAATCAGCCTGGAATTTCTTATTTATAAAGTTTTTTTGTAGTATTTAGCATCTTTTCTATAAAAAATTGCTTGATTGCAAAATTTTTATAGATTAGGAAACTTGGCTTTATATTTTTCGATATTTATTAGTGAAAGCAAATAAAAGAACAACTAAGGAGGTATTAAAAACATGAGTAAGGCTCTTCTTATAAAACAAGGATTTACATAATAATTTGGGTTTAAGATTCGATAGCTTAAGATTCAATAGCTATGATTAATCATTTAGGAGGTAGAAATGAAAAATAGGGCTATATTAATACCGAGTTTCTGTTGTTCTTTTAATACTTTGTGTCGCCTGCAATCCGCACAGTGAAGATATAGCTGAGTATAAAGGCATTGCGAAAGAGCAAATTACTTCGTATGTTCAACAATTGTACTATAAATATAATAAAGACTTATTTGGGAATAAATTTTTTATTGGGAGATAATTTTATGAATCTAAAAAAAAGTATTTTAATGTTACTAAGTTATATATTGTTTTGCGTTTTTTTAACAAGTTGCAATCATAACAATAACACTGTTGAGTCAGACTTAATTGTTTATAGAGAAACTAAGATCAGCGAAATTATATCATATAAAGATAGTAAATTTGATAATAGTTTTTATGGCGAAACCGGATATCTTACTTTAAACTTGATATGTGAAAAAGGTATTATCGAAATTTATAAATGCAACGATAAAACTATCATGGATTTAATTTGTCATGAGGTTAAAAGAGATATGGATTTAGTTGACACTAAAATGAATGAAACAGAATTTTTGCAACAGTTTGATTTATCAGACTCCAAAATTACTTTTTCTAATCAAGATATTGATTTTTGTGTAGATAGAGTTATAGTTATTTTGAAAAAAAGCGTAGCAAATCTAAAAATAAATCTTGAAGATTTTTGCTTAAATAATGGTGAACGCATAGACTTATATGATTTTGGTAATTATGATAATCCGAACTACCGCCATATGTTGGCCATCTACTTAAAAGAACATGGAACAGAAAAAGTTGTTGAGGCAGTGACTGAATTGAACAAACTTGAATTTGTAAAATATGCATGCCCAGTGTATATTTACGGAATTCAAGATAATATTCAAGATAATTAAATCTAAACTAAACTAAATAAAATAGGAGGATGTTTATGAATAATTTTAAAACAAAAAAAATTAGTGTTGTAGTTTTATTAATTTCTATTTTTGTTTTTTGTGCAGCCATTATGGTGTCTTTGAAATCTAATATTTCAAAAGCATATGCTAGCGAACAAACTTACATAACTCTTGCGAGACAACACGATCAACGAATAAGAAGTTATCATCATGTAGCGACTATTAAGGAGAATTTTGAAGATGATAGAGTTATAGTCATCTGTAATTATCAATACAGTAAAGTTAATGGAGCGGTAAGTTTAAGCGATTTTAAAATTAAAGGATTAGAATTCAAATCTGTTGAAGATATGTATCCCGTTCAAAACAGTACAAGTATTGATGTCAAAAGAACAAATTTTCGACAAATTTTATCTTTAAAATTAAAAGAAAAAGGCAAAGAGAATGTTCTTAAGGCTATAGAAGAACTTGAGAAATTAGAAAATGTCTTGTTAGCACAACCCTCCTACATTTATGATACTGTTGATTGTTGGATTCCAACAGATGCGTTTTATGGGCAACAATGGAATGTTACCGAACCTAATGGCATACAAGCAGAAAAAGCGTGGAATATCACGAGAGGAGACTCTCAAAATATTATTGTTGGGATTATGGAAGGAGGCATACAATCTGACCATGAGGATTTGAGTGATCACATTGTGGCGGGAAATTTTACACCGGCAACTGGAATAAAGGCTTCTCATGGCACTCACGTCGCAGGTATAATTAGTGCTACGATGAACGATATAGGTATTGCAGGGATTTCACAAGCCTCTGTGGCGGTTCTTTCACGTAGTGATTTGTTTGAGACATTGAGGTGGGCTAAACAGAATAATATAAAAATAATTAACGCAAGTTATTATTATACAGAGACGATTGATAACGTCACGAGGCCTGCTCCACCGAATCCCTCGCATGCTCAAGCTCTTGAAAATTTTGATGGAATTTTTATTGCATCGGCAGGCAATGATAAATCCAATACTGATAATTCTCCACAATATCCTTCATGCTACGGAGATTCGAGAAATTATCATAGAATTAATAGTGTGATTTCTGTTGGCTCGCTAACTCGAAAAGGTCAGAGAAGCAGTTTTTCAAATTATGGCGATAACAGTGTTCATATTTACGCACCAGGCAGTGATATATTGAGTACTTATCCGCAAGTTTTGTGTGAAACAAATGCAATTTTTTCGGATGGAACAAGAGTATGTGAGCTTTCTGCGGAACTTCAAGAGAGATTAGGTGCGAGTATTCCATATGTGTTTCCAAATTGGGACGCTGCAATCCAAGACTTTGAATCATATCTAAGAAACTCGGGTATTTTGCCTTCTCAACTTAGAACTTCAGTTCATCATGATTATGGCTATCATTATATGGATGGGACTTCTATGGCAGCGCCGCATGTGGCAGGTGTAGCTGCACTCTTATTATCACTTGATCCCACTTTAACAGGAGCAGAGTTAAAATCAATATTGATAAATAGTGCGGATACCATATCGATAGATAAAGGTTTAGTAAAAAAAATAAATGCATTTAAAGCTATACAAAATTGTCTTAGCGACAAATCAATTTTTAATACTACAAATTTATCTAATAATGCGATAAGAATCGATGGACTGAATATTACATATATAGGTGAATTACATATTCCAAATTCTATCAATGGAAGGAAAGTAACTCAAATTAAAGAAAATGCATTTTCACAGCAAAATGGCATTACAAAAGTATTTATACCTAATACTGTTGAATCCATAGGGAATTCGGCATTTATGAATTGCTCGCAATTGGAAAGTGTATCATTTGGTGCAAATTCAAACCTTAAAACTATAAATGGTTATGCGTTCCAACAATGTTATAAATTAAAAAGTCTTACCATTCCTACTACAGTATCCAAAGTATCATGGGGAATATTATCTTTTGCAGAACAAGCAACTGTTTATACCGATGCTACAGACGTTCCAAGTGGTTGGGAT
>CANPXY010000093.1 GCA_947587115.1 uncultured Bacilli bacterium | reverse complement strand
CGGGAGCCCTTTTTAGTCCAACCTTTGTCTATCAAAAAGAAAATATATTGAGCATTGCGCATGCAGTGAGTTTGGAGGCGGTAAAATGATCTATCTCTATTCATTCTTATTCGCAGGATTCATCTGCCTCATTGGTCAGTTGATTTTAGACAATACCAAGCTTAATCCAGGACATATCACAAGTATCTTCGTCATCGTTGGAGCATTTCTTGATACCTTCAGTATTTACGATATGATCGTCGCTCATGTCGGCGGTGGTGCATTGGTACCAATCACAAGCTTTGGACATCTGTTGATTCATGGCGCTTTAGAAAAAGCGAGCGATTTCGGTTTTATAGGATTAGTCATGGGAATGTTTGATCTTACTGCATCAGGTATTACTTCTGCCATTGTCTTTACCTTTATCTTTGCATTATTCTTTAGACCAAAAGATTAAAAGTTCACTTATTTAAGTGAACTTTTTAGTTGGTTCTTGATAGCTCGATGATCAGTTCTGGATCGTCATCGCTAGCAACAATATTTTTATGTTCTTTTTTACACTTTTCACAGCGATAGAGTATTTTAAAAGTATCTTTAAATTTCTCAAGGCCAATGGGCTCTAATAGACCCCGACAAGAATTGCTTCGATCTCCTGGCAAGATATCGACATGCTTAGAATAAAGGCAATATGGACAGTGGTCTCTTGCTGTATAGCCAAGAGGCGCTACTTCCTTGCCACAGTGTTCACACACGAAAGATTCATCTTTCATTGTAAAACGTTTCATTGCGATCACCAAAAAAATTATATCATAGGAAAATGGTTTATGATATAATAAAAATAGAATTTTGGATGTGATAAGATGAACATAGACTTTACATTAAATGATTTCTCAGGGCCATTAGATCTATTATTACATTTGATCAAAGAGAGCAAGATGAATATTTTTGATATTCAAATAGAACAGATCACGAATCAGTATTTAGAATATATTGAAAAAATGGAACAGATGAATCTGACGATTGCCAGCAGTTATTTGGTAATGGCCAGTGAACTTATCGAAATGAAGAGTAAACTGTTGCTTCCAAGACACGAAGAAGAAAATGAAAGTGAAGAGGAAGAAGATCCCCGTGAGAATTTGATTCAACGTCTCTTGGAATATCAACAGTACAAAGAAATTACCAAAACTTTGAAAGAAAAAGAAAATGAACGTCATGAAGTCTATACCAAACCAGGAGAAAATTTGAGCAACTATGTTGAAGAACATATGATTAAAAATAGCGATGTCTCCCTCGATGACTTAGTAGATGCTTTTCAAAAGTTCTTACAACGTCAGAAAGAAAATCGACCTCTTCATACCAAGGTTACGACCAAAGAAATATCGATCGAAGAACGTCGTAGAGATATTAAAAAAATTTTGAAAGAGCATCAAAAGATTTCTTTTTTCAAATTGTTCGATGTCTTGACCAAAGAATATGTCGTCGTCACTTTTTTGACAATTCTAGAAATGGCCAAAAAAGGGGAGTTAAGAATCACGCAGGAGAACAATTTTGATGAGATTATGTGCGAGGTGAATTATGAATAAGCAGGCAGTATTAGAAGGATTGTTATTTGTTGTAGGGGAAGAGGGCTTAACCCTTACACAGATTGAAGATATTTTATCGCTTAGCGAGATAGAAGCCAAAGAGCTTCTTGCCAATCTACGAAAATCCTATGAAGATGAGCAAAGAGGAATCCGAATTGATTTTTTAGGAAACGCTTTTAAACTTACTACTAAGAAAGAACATAAAGAATATTATCAAAAGTTAATTGAAAATCCTGAAACGAACATCTTAAGCCAATCTGCACTAGAGACGCTCGCAATCATCGCTTATAATGAGCCGATCACCCGTCTTCAAGTAGATGAAATTAGAGGTGTATCCAGTGCCCAGATGATTCGTAAATTAGTAGCGAAGGGCTTCATTAAAGAACTTGGACGAAGTGATTTACCGGGACGACCTATTTTATATAAAACTACGAGTGAGTTTTTAGACTATTTTGGTTTGGCTACGATCGATGATTTGCCAAAATTTGAAGAATTTGTCACCAAAGAAGAGGACGCGGACTTAGAGACGGATCTATATCAATCAAAATATCAAGATCAAAGCGAAAGCTAATCTTTTGCTTTTTATATGACAATGAACCAATTGGAAGCCTTCTCATATAGTATAGGGGAGGTAATTATGAATTACGATTATCAGTTTGGAAATAAAGCTTATAACTATTATGGAAACTTTGGAATAGAAAGTACCAAATATCAGATTATGGCTCCTGAACAACACCAAAATCGACAGCCGGGATTTGAATATTTGATGACCCCAAGTCCTATTTTTGATAATCCTTGTTATAAAGGAAGTGGCAAACTAAAAGATAAAGTTGCGATTATCACTGGTGCGGACAGTGGTCTTGGAAGAGCCGCAGCCATTGCCTTTGTCAAAGAAGGTGCTAAAGTAGTCATTCCTTATTATGATGAACATGTGGATGCAAACGAGACCAAAAATTATATCGAAAATCTTGGCGGAGAATGTCTTTTGTTATCGGGAGATATCAGTGATAAAGCCTTTTGTAAGAAGATCGTTGAATGTACGTTGGAGCGATTTGGTAAGATCGACATTTTAGTCAATAATGCGGGTGTGCAATATCAAGCCGACTCTTTAGAAGAAATAAGTGACGAACAGTTTGATTGGACGATGAAAGTAAATATTTATGGTATGTTCTATTTGACAAGGGAAGTACTACCATATTTAAAATCGGGTGCATCGATTATCAATCTATCTTCAGTAACCACATTCTATGGCGATCCTCAGTTGATTGATTATGTTACTACGAAAGGAGCCATCGTTGGTTTCACCAGAGCTTTAGCGCGCAACTTAGCTCTTAAAAATATTCGTGTCAATGCCATTGCCCCAGGATTCTTCTGGACTCCATTACAGCCGGCCTGTTGGGTAAAAGAAAAGATTCCATCTCTAGGTTCTAATGCCGCCATGGCAAGAGGAGCAATGCCTTATGAATTAGCACCCACTTTTGTGTTCTTAGCATCTGATGACTCTAGTTATGTAACGGGACAAGTTTTACACAATAACGGTGGACAAGTCATGGGTTAAATCTATTTGACTAAATAATGAGTCGATCATTAAAAAATGTTCGACTTTTTCTATACACAAAAAAGCTAACATTTCTGTTCGTGTATGATCTGGTACCAAATAGTTTATATTGGCCTTATCAATGTGTAAGTGTATTTTCAAAATTATTATAATTTATTATAAAATATATTGTTTCAAGAACAAATGTTTGCTATAATTACTTTAGGAATACTTAATTAGTTTAGGTACTATTCTCCTTTGCTTGTAAAAGCGAAAGGAGGTGAAGTTATGAGAAAACAAGAGAAATATCTTTGTACGATCATAATACTCCTTATTATTGTGATTTTAATCATACTAATAAAAATAGTACCAACTGTATAAGTCGGTACTAGACC
>CANPXY010000092.1 GCA_947587115.1 uncultured Bacilli bacterium | reverse complement strand
TTCTTCTTTCAAAGACGGGGCGACATCTGCTTTTATTTCTCTTGCGACTTGACGATCTTTCATTTTGGATAAAACCGCTCGGATAATATCCTCATCGCTCGCATCCTTAGGAAAAGACGTCCGAATGGTGCTTGATAATAAATCGGCTAAAAGTTCTAAAGATTTTTCAGTATTGTCTGACATCTTGAATTGATTTGAGAAAAATCCTAATTTTAAAGGTAAAGAGTATTTAAAAATCGGTAAATTCTTCATAAAGGGCTTTTTTGTAGCACGTAATTCCTTTTTCAAACAATCCCGCATGTTCAAGCACCGATGGGCAATTATCCACACACCTAGGACGATATTTGCAATAGTCGCATCCATACGCTTTAATCATTTTTTGGGCTTTTTCCTCTTTTGATAGAGGAGAGTTATCCGAAAAACAACTCCTATCAAAGTCGAATCTGAAATTGTTTGAATAGCTTAAAAAGGCGGATTTTTTCTGATAGCATTGATCGAAAAATCCGAGATCATCTACTTCTTTGTTTTTAATGATGTCGATATTTCGGGCGTTTGGAAATTCTCGGAAAAATTCAACCATTAGACGGGGAAAATTTTTTTTAACATAATCGCTTTTTAACCCTCTATAATCAATATAACAATTTAAAATATTTTGCGGATCGTCATAAAACATTTTGAGAAAATGTTTGTCATATTTGCCTTTTAACACCATATCGGTTAATACCATTTGAATTTCCGTTTTCGGAAAGAATTTGTGAACGTAATTCAAATTAGCCCGAAATCGGTTAATCATTTTTTCATTTTTGAATCTACCAATCGGATCAAAAGAGGTGTAAAATTCCAAGTGCTTATTTTTAAAGGCGTGGACAATGTAGTGAAAAAGCGTATTTTCAGATAATTTACCCAAAAGATTTGAGTCAACGGTTAAAGAGTCTGGGTTTAAAAATTTCAAAAATTCGATAAACCTTTTGGTGTATTTGGGAGAATTATCGTAGAAAATTTCCCCACCCCAAATCTCTACACGGGTTGTATCTAAGTGATTGTCTTTAATAGATTTTTCGCAAGCGTCTAAAAATTCTTCTTTAGAAGGTAGTTGATTTTTAACAGGAATTACTTTTAAGGAAATACCTTTTGCGGTTTTTTCCTGATAATTATTATAATTCTTTTGATAACAAAAATCGCAATTAGCGTTGCAATGAGGGAAAACCTCAAGGGTAAGATTTTTAAACTGATATGCCATCTGTCGAAACTCCTAAGAACGTTTTAGAATTTATTGCTCTTTCTGATAGGGATTTTTATGATATTGTTAATCCGAGTTTTACAATTTCGGAAAATGACTATGAAGTAAAAATCAACGACACCCTTACCGAGCAGTCTCCAAAGTCATTATCCTTTAAAAAAGACGATAAAGTCACTATTACTAAAGTAAGTGGAGAAGAGGGTTTTTTCCTTCCTCTTTTTCGGGGAAATTATGATTTTGAACACCCTGAAAACAATCAGGAAAATACGGGAAATTTTATTTCTGAGCTCATTTATCCCTTACCTTTTATCAATACCAAAAGTCTAAGAGGATTATTCGCAGGGTGTTCTTTTTTAGAGGGAATCCCCGATAGTATTTTTGCTAACAACCCCCAATTAGAAGACACCTCTTATTGCTTTTTCAACTGCGTGGGATTAGACGCTTTTGACAAAGGGGTTTTGGATATTCCACTATTGAAAGATGCTAGTTTCATGTTTTGCGGGTGTGAAAAAATCTTTTTCGATCCCTTGGATAATCTTGATGGCATCCCTTTAGTCGAGCTCTTAGAAGGTTGTTTTAAAGGCTGTAAAGCCCTTAAAGAATTGACTCAAGAAACGATCGGCAACCACGCTTTCATAGGTGATAAACCGAGTCTGAAAAACGCCAATTGGCTTTTTGCCGATACTTCTTTACAAGTTGTTGACGATACACTTTTAGACGGTTGCGTGAACCTAGAAAGTGCAAAAGGGATTTTTTCAAATTCCCCGATTGTGGCTATCAACGAGCATCTTTTCAAAAAGACTACTAAAATCAAAGATTTAAGTTACGCTTTTAGCAATTGCCAGTTATTGACGGATATTCCCGAAATATTATTAAACCAATTGCCTCTTTTAGAAGACGTGAGTGGGTTATTTTCCGAGTGTTCACGGCTAAAAAAGATTCCTGAGTATCTTTTTGAGAAAAATCCGAAAATCGAAAAAGCGTCTTATCTTTTTTATAAAACCGCTATTGACACTATTCCTGAAAGGCTTTTTGAAAAAACTCCTCAATTAAAAGACGTCTCTTTTGCATTTTCTAATTGTCAGAATTTGAAACTCGTTCCTGAGAATGTTTTTGAAAACACTTTAGAATTGGAAAACGTGGATTACGCTTTTGCCCACGATCAAAATATTATTAACGTGGGTGAGGTGTTTAAAAATTGTGCGTCCTTAAAAAGCATGGATAGCACCTTTAGAGGGTGTGAAAATCTTGAAAATATCCATTGCGATTGTCTAAAAAATTGCTCCTCTTTGGAAACATTCAAAGGGGTTTTCGCAGATTGCACTTCGTTAAAAAATATTCCGCAAAATCTTTTTAAAGACACCAAGCGTCTTAAAGACGTCTCTAACGCCTTTGAGGGATGTTCGGCTATTAAAAGTGTGGGATCGGGGGTTTTTGATGAAAATCATTATCTTGCAAAAGCAAATTATCTTTTCCACGATTGCACCTCTTTAATAGAAATTCCTAGAGACCTTTTCATCAATACGGGTTCTCTTGCGGAAATCGAAGGACTGGTGTATAATTGTAATTCTTTGGAATTTACTTTGGACATCTATCAGGAGATGATTCAAAATTCTTCTAAATTTTCTGAGGGTACTAAATTAGGAACGGTTTATGTCAATGGGGGCAATACCTATTCATGGTATTGCCTAAACAGGGATAAAGACGTCAATACCGAAGTATTAGTGATGGATTACGAATAATGGCTATTTCGACAAATAATGTAATTACCTATAAGGATTTGATAGACGCAAGTGTCAACGCTATTTGCACGATTTGCGACAATATCGACACTTTTAAAAACACCGTTCCCGCAGAGTTGAAAAAAGGTTATAGCGGAAACGCATCGTCAAAAAGTGTCACTTATACTGATAGAGCAAGCACCCAGCCAAAAACCCAAGAAAATCAAAAGAAAAATGTAACCATTACGGCATATGCCAAATACACCACGGATGACGCCATTTTAGTAACCGTTCCAAGAACTACTGTCCAAAGCGAGTTAACCGCTTTTTTAAATTCCAAGGGATTGGGTTCAAAAAGCAATTCCACAATCACTTTAAGAGGATTGTTGAATGTGGTAGGAAACCTTGCGTCATTTATTAGTGCAAAAGCGGTAGTTGTTTCCAGCGATATTTCGGAAAAAAGCAGTTCAAGAGCGGTTTTTTACCGATCGGGAACTGTGACTTATCCCGTGGAAGTGAGTAAACCTGATGAAACAGATTTATCGAGTTATCCTGATTCTATGGGAAATAG
>CANPXY010000091.1 GCA_947587115.1 uncultured Bacilli bacterium | reverse complement strand
CGCCTCAACTAGGACTTGAACCTAGGACCCCTTGATTAACAGTCAAGTGCTCTAACCAACTGAGCTATTGAGGCAATAAATGGTGGGCCTGACAGGACTTGAACCTGTGACCCCACGCTTATCAAGCGTGTGCTCTAACCAACTGAGCTACAAGCCCATTTATTTGTGAGTTCTTTTTCATTTTACAATAAAATTATGCAATATGCAAGTATAAATTGACTGTTTTTTTCATATTTTTTCATAATTAATGAAAAATGTACTGTTAAATTACTATATTTTGGAATGAATGTCAAGAAAGTTCAGAAAAAGCGAGTCGCTAACTCGCCTTTTCTTTCATCCAATAATCGATGAGGTAACTCAATAGATGATATAGATATAAGGATAAGTACATCAAGACAAACAAGATTAAAATCATTGAAAAATGGAATGTCGATAATGAGAAGATGTTCGGGATGAGGAAGATTCCTCCAATAAATAAAGCAAGCATGGCAATGTATAAAATTAAGCGTAGACGATTCATAGGACGACAGATGTTGTAAAGAAGAACAAAGCCTGTATAGCCCGTCATGACGACTGATAAAGTTGAAATTTCATCTTGGCTCAAATGGAATATGGAAGATACTGCAAAAATGAGCAAGATATTGACGACAATGGTAAGACTGGCTGGGGTTGCTTTCCGTAAAATGTTCTTTAAAAAGTGGCCTTTGATTCGTTCTTTATTAGGCTCTAACGCTAAAATAAATGATGGAATTCCAATGGTTACGACACTCGTTAAAGAAAGTTGAATGGGAATAAATGGATAAGGCATCGTAATGAATAGGAAGAGGACAGAAAGAACGGTCGCATAGATCGTTTTTACCAAGAAAAGAGAGGCTGATCTTTGAATGTTGTTAATCGTTCGGCGACCTTCCGCAACGACACTTGGCATAGCATCAAAGTTAGAGTTTAAGAGCACTAGTTGAGAGACATTTCGAGCCGCATCACTACCACTCGCCATGGCAACACTACAATCTGCTTCCTTGAGCGCCAAGACGTCATTGACTCCATCTCCTGTCATCGCAACCGTATGGCCGTGACGTTTTAGAGCCAAAATGATCTTCTTTTTCTGGATGGGAGAGACACGACCAAAGACATCGTATTGTTCTACAGCTTCCTCAATCTTGTCATCCGTATCGAGACTTCGAGCATCGACGGCACGAAGATCTTTATCAAGCCCTGCCCTTTTGGCAATTTCTGATACCGTCTCTACATGATCTCCCGAGATGATTTTCAACCCCACTCCTTGATCTTTGAAATAAATAAGGGTATCTTTGGCCTCTTTGCGAATTTTGTCTTGAAGCAAGATAAAGCCCAACACTTTCACATCCGTTGGAAGTTGATGATTTTTGATCGACTGATCGGTATGAACTACGGCCACCACACGATAGTGTTCTACGTAGTCTTTAAGTTCTTTGTATTTCTTTTGAAGTTTACTAGACAAGAGCACATCGGGAGCACCCATCAAATAGGTCCCCTCTTTTTCCGTTACTACGCCAGAGTATTTATATTCTGAAGAGAAAAAGATCTTCTCTTTCACTTTCCACAAATCTTCACGAGGAAAAGCTTGGGCCAAGGCTAGTGCCGTCGGATTTTGATCATCTAAAACATGGCAAATTCCGCCGACGATCGTACCCAATTTCTTATCGTCTAGATCATGATCAATCACCTCATGCACTTCCATACAGCCTTCTGTAATCGTGCCTGTTTTATCAAGACAGATGACATCGACGCGGGCCAAAGTTTCTATACAATAAAGTTCCTGAACTAAACATTGTTTTTTCGCTAAACGCATGACACTGACTGCCAAAACCGTACTGGTGAGCAACACCAAACCTTCTGGAATCATACCAATCAAAGCCGCTACCGTATTGACGACAGCATTTTGAAGGGTTGCATCTTCTAAAGTCATCTGCCGCGCAAACAAGAGAATTCCAATCGGAACAATGGCAAAAGAAATCGTCTTGATGATCTTGTTTAAAGATCTCATGATTTCCGAATTAATCGGTTTGATATATTTGGCATCCGTCGATATTTTAGAAGTGTAATTATCAAGCCCTAAATGAACTACTTCCGCTAGCCCTGCACCACTGACGATAAAACTTCCTGACAACAACAGATCTCCAGGATGTTTTACGATGGCTTTGGACTCTCCCGTGATAAACGACTCATTGACCTCTACGATGCCTTCTTTTAACACACTATCTACAACTACTTGATTGCCAAGTGTCAAGCATAAAATATCATTCATGACAATTTCGTCCAAGGCTACTTGAACTTTTTTTGAAGAACGCAAAACCGTAATTTTGGTAGAAGCTATAACAGATAATTGATCAATGATCTTCTTAGAATGTAATTCCTGAAACGTACTAATCAATGTATTACAAACAATAATCCCCAAAAACGTCAAGTTTTTATAAGAGCCAACTAAAAAGACAGCAATTCCCAAAATAAAATTCAACATATTGAACCAAGTAAAGACATTTTCTTTAATAATTTCTTTTCTTGTTTTGGTAGGAACCGATGTATCATAGTTGACAAGTCCTGCTTTTTTGCGAGATTCAACTTCTTCTTGTGTCAAACCTTTTCTATAGTCTAAGGAACTTGATTTTTGCTTTTGCTCCATTTTAATACCTTCTTCCTGATCTTTCTATATCATTATAACAACCCTTAGTATTTTTGTCTATTGACTTTTATTATAAAGAATCTATAATAATTGATTGTCGGGAGGGTTTAAGATGGCAACGAATACCATGAGCGATATTGATGAGTGTTTAAATTTTATTGCCAGTCTCAATGACAAGATGGAAATATATGTATTAAGTGTATATTCTATGATTGAACAAAAGACTTTGCGCACGATTGCATCTCCACTCTATTCACTCTATAATCAAGAATTACAAAAAGTCTGCGCAAAATACGATCATGTGCATTATGTCGACATATCAAAGACCAGAAAGTTTGTTGCTCCTCAAGACAATCATCCAACTTTTACTGGACAACAACACATTGCCAAACAAATTATTAAAACCATGCAACAAAATTAATGCAATTTAGGTATTCCATTTCTTCAAATATATGTTATAATATTTGAAGTAACGGACTGTTAGCTCAGTTGGTAGAGCAACTGACTCTTAATCAGTGGGTCTAGGGTTCGAATCCCTAACAGTCCACCAGATTGATACTAAACTCGAACTTTTCAATCAATTTGATTCGTTCGAGTTTTATTATTCCATAATTTATGATAAAATGATTTTAGTAATTAAGGGGGGTAAAATATGAATAAAGAAATAATAAAATCAGAGATCAATGTGAATAATAATAAAATTAATGTTATGAGAATAGGAAATAAAGAATATATCTCTCTTACCGATTTGGCTCGATACGCTAACCCTGAAGAGCCTAAAATTCCAATTCAAACTTGGATGAGAAATCGAGACGTTATTGCCTATTTAGGATTATGGGAAAAATTAAATAATGAAAATTTCAAAGGTGTCGAATTTACGACCTTTGAATCTTTAGCTGGTAAAAATAGTTTTTATATGTCTCCTCAAAAATGGATTAAAGAAACCAATGCAATCGGAATAATATCTAAATCAGGTAATAATGGTGGTACATATGCGTGTAGTGATATAGCTTTAGAATTTGCAAGTTGG
>CANPXY010000090.1 GCA_947587115.1 uncultured Bacilli bacterium | reverse complement strand
TCATCGTATTTCATTAAGAAGTTTGATTTTTCAAACTTTTTTTCTTGACGTAAAAAGGTTCCTATGCTATATTATTGGTAGCACGAAAGAGTGTTTTTATTTTGATTAAAACATATAATGAAAAGATGGTGAAGTTATGAACAAGGAAACGGCTACAAAAGCAAAAGCACAAGAAGAGAAAAAGAAGGTAGCAAAGGCTCCAGAAAAAAAGGCAGCTCAGAAGAAAAACGAAAAGGTCGCTCCTAAAAAAGGTGACAAAAACAAGAAGAATACGAAGAAGAAAGAAGAGAAAAAAAGTCTAGGAAAACGGATCATCGGCTTCTTTGTCGATGTAAAGAATGAACTTAAAAAAGTACATTTTCCAAATCGCAAAGATATGATCAAATATTCTCTAGCAACGCTTTGTTTTGTTGTGTTTTTCTCATTGTTCTTCTATTTGATCGATATCATCTTTGCGTTTGTTAAGTCATTATTTCAATAAGGGGTGAATGTATGGAAAAACAGTGGTATGTCGTAAATACTTATTCAGGACATGAAAACAAAGTAAAAGAAAAATTAGAGATGCGCGCTGAATCGATGGATATGAAAGATTATATCTATCGTGTCGTCATCCCTGAACAAAAGGAAATCGAGATCAAAGATGGCGTTCAAAAAGAGAAAGTCAAGAAGATGTTCCCAGGCTATATCTTAGTTGAGATGGTCATGAGCGATGAAGCTTGGTTTGTCGTTCGTAATACGCCAGGGGTTACCGGATTTATCGGTTCTAGTGGAAAAGGTGCTAAACCAACTCCATTACAACCATATGAAGTAGATAAGATTTTAGGAAACATGGGAATCAGTCGTTTGGATGTCGACAAAGAACTTGTTCCTGGTGCGAAAGTAAAAATTATCGCAGGACCTTTTACCGGCATGTTTGGGAAAGTGGAATCTATCGATCTTGCAACTCAAAAAATTATGTTGCTTGTCGATTTGTTCGGACAAGAAACTTCGGTAGAAGCCGAACTTGCACAAATTCAAAAAGCATAAAAGTATTGCAAAAAAAGATAAGTTATGTTATTATTTAGGGGCTATATTTAATTAAATATAGATGAATTAGTGGGAAGCGCGGACAAAAGCTATTAGAACCACTCGCGAAAACGCGAAGACGAAAAAATTATAGGAGGTGTTTTTCGTGGCAAAAGAAGTTGTCAAAAAAATCAAGTTACAAGTGCCTGCTGGAAAAGCAACACCAGCGCCACCAGTTGGAACTGTTTTAGGACCTGCAGGAATTAATTTACAAGAGTTCTGTACAAAATATAATGATGCAACTCGTGATAAGATGGGAGATATTTTACCAGTTGAGATTTCTGTATATGATGATAGAAGTTTCGATTTCGTAATTAAAACTCCACCTACACCATTCCTTTTAAAGAAATATGCAAAACTTGAAAAAGGATCAGTAAAGGGTGCCAACCAAACGGTAGCAACACTTACGAAAGATCAAATTCGTGAGATTGCTGAAATCAAGTTGCCAGACCTCAATGCCTATGATGTAGAGTCAGCAATGTTGATTGTTGAAGGTACTGCTAGAAACATGGGAATTGCTGTTAAGGGTGTCAATGACCAAGAACTTGCTGAACAAGCAAAAGAGGCCGCTCTAGAAGAAAAGGAAATGGCAGCTCGTGAAGCTGAACTTGAACAGATGGAAGCTGAAGTACAACATGCAGCACCTGAAGTTGAAGTTGTAACTGAAAAAGAAGATAAAGAAGACAAAGAAGAACAAGAATAATTAAGATACACAAATAGGTGCAAACCTTGTGGGAGGATGTCCGCTCCGCTTAGACCACATAAGGAGGAAAATCATGAAAAAAAGAAGTAAAAAGTATACTGCAGCTATTGAAAAACTTGAAAAAGGAAAAGTATATTCTAAGGAAGAAGCAGTAAAACTAGTAAAAGAGACTTCACCTACGACCTTTGATGGTACGATTGAAGTAGCAATGCGTCTTAATCTAGATACCAAGAAAGCAGATCAACAGTTAAGAGGCGCAATTGTTTTACCAAAAGGAACTGGTAAGACACAAAAAGTTTTAGTAATCGCTAAAGAAGAAAATGCCAAGAAAGCACTAGAAGCTGGTGCTGACTATGCAGGTGGTGCTGAAATGTTAGAGAAAATCGAAAAAGAAAACTGGTTCGATTTTGATACGATGATCGCTACCCCTGACATGATGCCTTTACTTGGTAAATTAGGACGTGTTTTAGGACCTAAGGGATTAATGCCAAACCCTAAAACAGGAACTGTTACGGTCGATGTTCAAAAGGCTGTAGAAGAAGTAAAAGCTGGTAAAGTTGAATATCGTACAGATAGTTTCGGTAATGTTCATGGTGTCATTGGTAAAGCATCATTCAGTGAAGAAGATTTACTAGAAAACTTAAATGCCTTTGTTGCACAGATCCTTAAGATCAAACCAGCCACTGTAAAAGGTGACTATATCAAAAATATTGCTATTGCTTCTACCATGGGTCCTGGAATTAAAATAATGATTAATTCTTTTGACAAATAGTAGAAAATAGAATATAATAAATTTAAATTTATTGGTGCCATAGACAGTAGGTACAAACATAAATCCTACCGAGGAACTAAATTCTTTAGAGGAGTTCTCATGTCTATTGGTGTGAGAACTTTTCTTGTGGCATCCCTAAATAGAAAGAAGGTGTTTTATGGCAAGTGCAAAGATTTTAGCGGAGAAGCAAAAGACCATCGATGAGATTAAGTCTTGTGTAGATTCAGCTGCTTCTGTTGTGTTGTTCGACTATCGTGGAATGACTGACGGAGAGACGAAAGAATTGCGTCGTGCACTTAAGCAGAGTGGATCTGACTATAAAGTATACAAAAATACTTTGATGGCGCGCGCTTTTGCTGACTTAAATATCGATCTTAGTGCGGGGTTAACTGGTCCAAGTGCTCTAGCTTACAGCAGTGACCAAATCGCTCCAATTAAGACATTAAGTGACTTTGCAAAGAAACATCCATCACTTGTACTCAAAGTAGGGATTGTAGATGGTGCGTATGCAGATGAAGCAAAGCTAAAAGAATATGCAACGATTCCATCAAGAGACGGTTTACTTACGATGCTTGCTGGTGGAATGATCGGTCTAGTAAAAGATTTATCTATTTGCTTAGACTTGTATTCACAACAAAAAGAAAATTAATTTAGAAAAATTAAAGGAGGAATAAAAAATGGCTAAATTAACAAAAGATGAATTTATCAGTGCTTTAAAAGAAATGAATCTTTTAGAAATCAAAGAATTAGTAGATGCTATGAAGGAGGAATTTGGAGTTGATCCATCTGCTGTAGCAGTTGCTGCTGCACCAGCACAAGGAGAAGCTGCAAGTGAAGGACCAAGTGTTGTCAGTGTTATTTTATCAGATGCTGGAGCTGCTAAAGTAGCAGTTATCAAAGTGATTCGTGAAATCACTGGTCTTGGATTAAAAGAATCTAAAGATATCGCTGATGCTGCTGGTTCTGTTGTTAAAGAAAACATTTCTGTTGATGAAGCAAATGATATTAAAGCGAAACTTGAAGAAGCTGGAGCTACTGTAGAAATTAAGTAATTAACTTAAATAAGCAAACTTTTGGGTTTGCTTTTTTTGTTTATAAGGAATTTTCTCCTTAAAAAAGATAAAAAAGGAAATAAAAAGAGAGACTTAAAAGCCACTCC
>CANPXY010000089.1 GCA_947587115.1 uncultured Bacilli bacterium | reverse complement strand
CAAGACAATTTTTGGAGATTCTTTGCAAATATTAGATTATCTCCCGCCAAAATCGGTTGATTTGCTTTTTGCCGATCCATGCTATAATTTGGACAAGAACTTTCACGGATTGAAATTTACTAGACTTGGCGATACAGACTACGCTAAATATACTTGTCAATGGATTGAGAAAGTAGTTCCCTTATTAAAACCAACGGCAAGTATATATGTCTGCTGCGATTGGAAAACGAGTATTATTATTGGTAGTGTTTTGAATCAATATTTTAATATTGTCAATCGTATTACTTGGCAAAGAGAAAAAGGACGTGGGGCATTATCTAATTGGAAAAATGCTATGGAAGATATATGGTTTGCAACTGTATCTTCTCACTATACATTTAATGTGCATGACGTTATGTCGAGGAGAAAAGTGATAGCACCATATAAAGTTGATGGAAAACCCAAAGATTGGGAAGAGACCGAGGATGGTAAATTTAGAAACACTTATCCATCAAATTTTTGGGACGATATATCCATTCCGTATTGGTCGATGCCCGAAAATACCGCCCATCCTACACAGAAGCCGGAAAAACTCCTTGCAAAGTTAATATTGGCAAGTACCAATAAAGGCGACTTGATTTTGGATCCATTTTTGGGTTCTGGGACCACCTCCGTCGTAGCTAAAAAACTGGAACGAAATTATGTTGGAATCGAGCAAAACCCTTTGTACTGTGCTTGGGCGGAATACAGACTTGAACAAGCAGAACAAGATTCAACAATCCAAGGATACACGGACGGAGTATTTTGGGAAAGAAATACATTGTCTGCGCAAAAAAAAGCCAAATAGGAGTTGATTTGTATGGATATAGAGAAATTTAACGATCTTCTGCGCTACATTTCAAACCTCAATGGTATCAACGATAAGGCAAAACTTGCCGCTTTGGTAAAAGAGCGATATTCTTTAACCTTAGACAGAAAAATATACTATTGTGAAGACTTTGCCATAAGATTCAGCCGCGCCGCAACGCACAATATAAGCAATACGATTTTGTCTTTATCAAATTTGCAAAAGTATGATGATCGTCCCGTTATTTCCTGTGCTGTTTTGCCTGGCGAAAACTATATGTTATTATGTAATACTACTTGCTTGAAAAAAATCAGTCATTCATCTCAACAGTTGCGTGTGGATAATATAAGAGGAAGTTTCAATCACTCTGACATAATGAAAGTAGTGGCAGGAATTGAAAATTGTCCACAGAACTTTTTGAATATCTATTCGATTCATTCCGCATTCACGTTTGAGGAGAATTTAATTCGCCTTGTTGAAGCAACTACTGGTATTATTGCCCACGGGCACAAATTTGTGCCTACCGATGAGGAGAAAGAGGTTTTAATGCTGGCTCCACAGCGAGAAGAGGCGTTTCTCTCATCACTGTATTATAAAAAGCTGAATGATGATTTATCGTCTAGAGTAGATAAAGTCAAGAACGAAATAGCAATTGCAGCCTTTATTGAAAACGTAAATATTAAAGGGAATATTATTGAATATTTAATCACAAGTGACGGAGGAAAGACGCGCGAACTGTTAATAGATGCCTTGATCAAAAACAAACCATTGCCGCAAATTAAAAACAGTCATGATTTCGGCGACTATAATTGTAGCTTCGGCACGTATGAAACCAAAACGGACATTAAAACAAAAGTTTTATTCTTGCACTCCAATCCAAAAGCGTATAATATAGATAAGCTGTTAGAGTTTTTATCATCCGAAAATTCTGTCTATTGTATTTTGTTGGAATAAATGAAAATAAGGAAATCTCGACTTTCTTATGTCCCGTTTTTAGTTCGGAGTTGCTGAATGCGACACGTATAATTTCTCATTGGGCAGGGAGAAATTCACGGGGAGTAGCTCAATTTAACGGCGAAGCAATTCGTGGAATCATAAACCAGAAGGCGATGATAATCAATTCAAAACAAGCTCGTGAGTTTTTGGATGAATTATTAGAGATGTAAATTTGGTTATAATCACGACAATATTGTTATTTTGATAAAATAGAGAGGATAACAATGGCAGATTTTACAAAAATTCAATCACAATATGATGCTCAATGCAACAATCACATTAATGCTTTTTTGCAAAACAACCGAAATCCTGATCCAGCGTATATCAATCAGGAAATTAACAACATTAGGTCGCTGGAAATAGTAAAATTAAGGATGCAGTACATTAGTGCATTGTCTCAATATACAAAGAGAAACGTGATCGTTTATTTCTCTACTTTCCTGCAAGGGAATATTATGTCCAATAATCCAGAATTGATGATCAACGATAATGATATGAACGGATTTATGAATTCTGTCAGTGGATTAGATAAGACAATCGGATTGGACTTAATTCTACATACTCCAGGCGGTATAACTACAGCGACTGAAGCAATAGTTAAATATTTGCGGAAATGTTTTAATTGTGATATTAGAGTTATTGTCCCTCATATGGCTATGTCTGCGGGGACAATGATTGCTTGTTCCGCAAAAGAAATAATTATGGGCAAAGAGTCTAGTTTAGGGCCAATAGATCCACAATATAGAAATGTACCGGCGGAAGGTGTAATAGAGGAATTCAACAGAGCCATTAAAGAGATTCAAGTAAATCCTCAAAAAGCGTTAGTTTGGAAGGAAATTATTTCACAATATAGACCAACTTTTTTGGGTGAATGTCAATACGCTATAGACCTTTCGAGAAACCTGGTTACAGAATGGTTGTCTACCTGTATGTTTAAGAATAGCAAAAATAGGAAAACTAAAGTGGATGATATCGTGAATGGGTTAGCCACGCATTCTTTTTCCAAGTTGCACGACAAACATTATGATTTTGAAGACTGTAAAAAAATAGGCTTAAAAGTAGTAGCCCTGGAAAAGGATTCTGTTTTGCAAGACTTAGTTCTTTCTATTCATCATTCTTATGTTTTGAGTTCTTATGTGTTGCCTAGTTCATTAAAATACATAGAAAATAACAACGGTCAAACATTTGTTATCTCTGGGAAAAAATAGGTGATTATATATGTGTAATTTAGAGAAGAGCATTAAAGAAGCTATTGATAACGGGTTATTTTCGTCTGATAATAAATCAAACGAAAATAACATATTCGATGTTTATGGGAATTATTATTTCCCGACGGATTTTTCTGATAATGAAGAAAATTCTATTCTTGCCGTATTGCCGATAAAACCCCCTATACCTACAGAATAGGATTCGAATACTCAAAATTCGAGTACGAGTTCAACGAGACTTGCACTCGTGCCGCCAACAAGAACCTAAATCGAACATCTTCGGTTTAGGCTCTTTTTTGTGCTGTTTCTTGCATGTTTTCCACACACAAGTGTTTGAAAATGCGCCCAAAAGCCGTAATTTACGCTTTGACGGGTGTTCGTGCAGATATCGAAGGCAAGACGGTTTATGCCGCGAAAGCCGCTTGGCATGAGAAAGGAGCGTGTTAGGCTGACTTGCCAAAAGGCAAACAAAAACCCACCGAAGATCTTTTATTCGGTGGGTTGCGTGTTTCGCCCTTACTTGCCTTATTACACGCTCCTGCGAGGCTCATGTCAAGTGGAACGTGGAATAAATAGTCTTGCCGTAAAGTTATTCAAAATCGCATTTCAAGCTGAAAATCTATCATTCTCGGCTTTATCTTGTTTTGTATGTAAATGGGATAAGGCACATTGTCCTCATAAAAGCAAAAGCCCTGACTTTCGTCAAGGCTAATGGGCGTATTGTATATTATTATCATTTTGTCGTCGAACAGCCGAATCTCTTTTACAAATAGGTTTATTAGCAGTAGCGGCTCTTGTCGTAAT
>CANPXY010000088.1 GCA_947587115.1 uncultured Bacilli bacterium | reverse complement strand
ATTATTATTCAAGCGGGTATTATCCCAATAGCCACTTAGAGGATAACCCGATTACTGAAGAAAGCAGACAAAGATATGATAAAGAGGCTATCGAGGGGAAAAACGTCTTCAAACAAACCTTTAAAGCCACCTCTGATGGCGGTATGGTTAAGAGTAATTTTATTGCCAATGGGGGTTATATTCTTAACAAATCGTCTTTTAGACTTTTTGGTTACACAATTGACGATAATCTCGAAAAAACTACCGACACGGGGGATTTCTCGAAACTTTCTTGGGTAAAAAACAGATTTTATGAAAAAGCACCCTTGGATATTTCTATCCATATTCCTGGCTACACAGATGAGTATGAGGATTATGCGGAAGTATCTCTTGACGCAAGCGATATTTTTGGAGAGAATTGCACCGTTCAATATAACGAAGACTCCATGCGTTACCACGGGTTTACGACTTTAACCAAAGACGCCCCGATATATGACATGACAACGCAATCCGCACCAAGAACTCAAAATGAGGACGGGAGCTTTTTCAAAGATCACGCAGGAATTTTCACCCCTAGTGGACAAAGTAGCTACAATACGTATTTCAATAGTTCAAGCGAGCACGGGGAAAACGAGCATATACCACCAGAGAATAATTCTCAATTCGCCTGTGAAATGTTTAGAGTCGCTTATCCCGATAGCGGATCGTTGCAGATTAAAAACTTGCTATTCAATAGCGAGGTTTTTGCTCATAATTTGGGCTTTAAATTTGATGTGGGAGATGAAGAAAATGCGGTAAGCACTGAACCTATCAATGTACATATTAAACGCTATTCCAATCAAATTAAAACCGTTGTGAGAAGAGCTCAATCAACAGATAAGCAAATTACCGCTATTAATGTCGATAACCTTTGGAGTAACCAAATCTACAACAATATCGACTTTTCCACAGCACCTTTTGAAGGGGAAAACCCCGATGAGGAAGGAGAAGAAGAAAAACCAGCCAATACGGGTTTTGTCGGCATTAAAGGAGGTGTAGTCGTTCCTTTTGACAATATGGAAAAAGCAAGCGTCTTAACTCTTAAAACCGATCTTGAGAAAATTCCTAATATAGCAGTCACCACGAAAAATCCCACGTTCTATATGGATGAATATGGTGATATGAGTTATGTAATGGAACAGAAGTGGGGGAAAACCAAAAATGTTTTTGGAGAGACTGGTCCTACCTTTAACGACTGTCAAGTTCTTTTAACTTATGACTACAATACTGCAAAAGAAGAACCTACGTTTAAAAATATCATAGTCTCGTCTTGGATAGAGGGTTCTGAAGAAGAAAACCAAGAAAGTGCCATCAGTGGTGATCAATTTAACACTCGTATAAGCGATAATGATTTTCAAAAGCAAATTGATGACGCTTACGACTATGTTGTTAACGATGTTGATAAAAAAGGCGATACCACGGTAGGAGACACCAAAGATATTGAAGACGTTTTATCTTTAATTGATAATCTCTCAAATAATCAAAGACAAAAGCAGTTGAACAACGCTTATGAACTAGTAGATGCCTTAGATACAACGGAAACCGTTTTAAAGAAAAATCACGATAATTTCATTAGTGTGGTGCTTTTGCAAGGTGACTTAACCAATAAAAACGCAATATCCGAGGTTCAAAAAGCAGATGGATTTTTCTATAAAGGATTTCGCTTTACCCCGCTCGAAATTGAAGAAGATGGAAATAAAAACGTCAATCGTATAAACGTTTTTGCTAAACCGCTTAGAGAAGACCTCTATCACGTGAAAACCATCACAGTAAACTATATTGATGAGGAAAAAGGAGACGCTGAAGACGACTTCTATTACTCTGAAGACATCACTAAGACCAATTATTTCGAGATGAAAGATAACCGGGAGTATTTTGTAGAAGTAGTTTTAGAATTAATACCTCCAACTTTCACGAATCCTGATGACCCGCAAGGGGGGGGGGGTTAAGAATTAGCTCTGACGGAATCCGTCTAGACTATGAACACTTCCCAAGGGAAAATATTCACGAAATTCAGTTTAAAGAAGAAGGAATAAAATTAGGCTAAAATAACTTTTTAACCAACTTAAAAAAGATGAGAATATAAAATGGCTAATGGATTTTATCAAGCACCTACAAAAGAGTCTCCTAAAGAGACTCCCAAGAAAACAACTAAAAAAACGACTACAAAGAAAACTGAAAAGAAATCCGAGTAGTTTCCGCATTAGGGAAAATCCTTATCGAAAGCCTCTTGACAAAAGAGGCTTTTTGTTTTATGATACTTTCATTGTTAAAACAGCCAAAAAGGAGATTGCTAAAATGTCGGTTATGCCATTAAATGAACTTAAAGAAACCTTAAAAACCAATATCGTTGAAGTTACATTTACCAAAAAAGACGGCTCGGAACGGGTGATGAAAGCCACTCAAGACCTTGATAATCTTATCCCAAGAGAAAAACACCCTAAAGGCGTGGGGAAAGAATGTAAAAATCCAAATATCGTTTCCGTATTCGATACAGAAAAAGGCGAGTGGAGAAGTTTCGATTTTTCTAGAGTATCTGAGACAAAAGTTTTTGACACAGAAAAAGGAATTTGGAGATCGAGTCTTTTAAGTTAATAAAAAACCGCCTTATCTGAAAAATCCTCAATAAGGCGGTTAATTGTTTGTTTAAGGGGTTATTTGATTAAAGGCAAGCAATTACCCTTAAATCTTTTACCATAGGCACAGCGTTGCTATTTTCGCCCCTAAAAACGATTTTAACAGCAACGGTATCAAAAGCATCTCCACTATACTCGTAGGAGACGTCTTGGAAATCCCCTCCTTGTGGATCGACAAAACCGATTTCCCCCTCACTAGTGAGTTTTTTCCAAGGAAGGTTTTCATAGCCTTTTGAATTATTGCTTAGCCAGCTCTTGATATAGACGTCGATATAGCTAATCTTGGGCAAAAATTCACTCATCATCACTTTACACATATTGCATGTGTCGCTCATTTGAATAGGCTTGGTGATGTACTTGCAATAAACCGTTCCCGTGGTAGGATTGATTTCGTCTGTCCAATTGACGTTGGCGTATATCGCAAGGTTGCTCTCTGAGCTCGTTGTTGATCCATTATCAGATAATTTCTTATCCGTGAAAAGAACCGTAAGTTCTTTTCCTGCGGAATATTTGTCAGTGATATGGTAAAGAGTCTCTGAGGAGTCTTTGGTGTTTTGTAAAAATACAGATTGCCCAATATCGACTTTACCGAATGATTCAATAGTTGTTTTATCCGTAGTTGACAATTGATTAAAAAGCATATTCACGTCAAACGTAGGATCGGTTTTTTCCAATGTTGGAATAGCCGTTGCGGTAACGGTAACTTGGGGGGCTTTTGAGTAGCCGACTCCAGGATTGGTTACTCGAACTCCTGTAACAATACCGTCCAAAATATCGACTTCTGCCGTGGCGACTATACCGCCATTTTCAGGAGTGATTTTATCTGGATCAGCAAATTTTAAAGAAACTTCTAATAGATTGCTACCTGCGGTTTTTGCAGTAACCGATTGAACACCGCCAGTGTAAAGAACTTTCGGAGATTGGCTTAAAAGAACCTTATCAAAAGTGGCGTTATTCGTAGTTTCTTCAGTAGGGTTGTCGATAACGTTTTGAATCAAAATTGCGGAAACTCTTTCCGAGTCGATAATTGGAGATAAACATGGATTGTCGCTAGTCATTCTAACGTGATACGTTAGCGATCTTGTATTGCTTAGCGTCATGTTATCGGCGTTATAAACACCGTATGTCACTGGCAACGTGTTATTTTCATTTAACGCCATAGGAATAGCGGGAATTTCCGCTAGAGAGC
>CANPXY010000087.1 GCA_947587115.1 uncultured Bacilli bacterium | reverse complement strand
TTGGAGTGGCTTTTAAGTCTCTCTTTTTATTTCCTTTTTTATCTTTTTTAAGGAGAAAATTCCTTATAAACAAAAAAGTAGCAAAAGAGCTACCTTTCTAGAACCTAAATTCAAAAATTAGTGCATATTAACGAAGCGGATCGCTGGATTTACTATTGAGCGCCAAATCGGCAATTCGACCATCCAGATAAGCAAAATAGCCAGCCGCAGCAATCATGGCCGCATTATCGGTACAAAATTGTAGTGGCGGAATCGATAAATCAACCAATTCTTGCTCGCACATCTTTTCAAGTCCACTTCTTAACCCCTTATTGGCCGCAACTCCACCGGCGACAATCAAATGGTGAATACTATGATCACGCAAAGCCTTTTTAGTCTTCTTGACAATCGAATCGACGACCACTTGTTGAAACGATACTGCCAAGTCTTCTGGAACAATTGCGCGATGGAGTTGTTCCTCATGGTGTGCTAAATTGATGACTGCACTTTTTAAGCCACTAAAACTGAAGTTGTAGCTGTCGTCATTTAAAGGCATTGGCAAATCATAAGTAGGTTGCCCTTTTTCAGCCAATTGATCGATCTTGGGCCCCCCAGGATAACCAAGTCCTACAACACGAGCTACTTTGTCATAACATTCACCAACTGCGTCATCCAAAGTACCACCCAATTTTTCAAATTTATAATGTGCATCCATGCGAATTAAATCCGTATGCCCTCCACTTACTACCAACGCCAGCAACGGGAATTTTAATGGTTTTACCAAACTGTTCGCATAGATATGCCCTGCGATATGATGAACAGGAATCAACGGTTTGTGATAAAGATAAGAAAGTGTCTTTGCTGCTTCCAAACCGACCAACAAGGAGCCGATCAATCCTGGACCATAGGTAATCGCAATGGCATCGATCTCATCCATCGTCATTTTCGCTTTTACAAGGCAAGCTTCGATAACCATCGTAATGTTCTTCACATGATGCCGACTGGCAATTTCCGGAACAACCCCACCAAAATCTACATGGATATCAATCTGCGAAAGTACGATGGTCGCAATCTCTTCCCGACCGTTTTTGACAATCGAGCAACTCGTCTCATCACAACTACTTTCAATTCCCAATATATACATATCTTTCATTTTATCATCTCTTTTTCCATCAAAATACCATCGATTCCCTCATAGTAACCTCTGCGAAGGGCCTTGGAAACAAACCCAAATTTCTGGTAAAGTCCAAGAGCAGCTTCATTATCACAGCGAACTTCTAAAGTGATATTCACCTTATGAGTCGAAGCGGCCCATTCGATCAAAGACTTTAACAAGATAGAAGCTACATGCTGGCGACGATATTCTTCTAATACTTCAATTTGATTGATCTCAATTCGATCATAAATGTCACTATAGTTTAAGTACCCAACGATTCGGTGATCCTTTTCATAGACAAGATAGGAAACATAAGGATTATGAACAAGTTCTTCCTCGATCTTTTGAGCATCCAAATGAGCAAAGGACGAAAAGAATCGTTCCCAACCACCGATATCATTTTGATCTAACAAATAGGTCATGCTTGATGATTTTCCTCAGCTTCCGTCAATTTTAAATAGTTAGGTTCTACCGCATGGGCCGGCGTTCTTTCACAATTTTCAGCATACTTAACAATTCTTAAAATATCCGGATCATAAGAAACAGTAGGACCCTCTAAATCAACCTCTTGATCGTTCGTCACAATCACATAATTCTGTTGATACTGTGCAAGTTGCTTTTGTAAAGTTTTCCCCAAAATATGTTGATTATTAATTACCATATGGCCCTGTGAATCATATACACCCGCAAAAACATAACCACGCCGCGCATTGATCGCTGGAACGATATAACCGAAAGTATCTACCGATAAGGCCATTGCCTCTAAGCTAGAAATAGTAACAATCGGCTTCTTAAGTGCCCAAGCATAAGTTTTCGCAATCGTAATGCCGATACGAATTCCGGTAAAAGATCCTGGACCATTTACAACGACAATCAAATCGATCTCTTGCGGAGCAACTTTAGCTTTTTCCAACATATCCACAATTTTAGGCAAAGTAAAAATAGATAATTCCTTATCTAATTTTACTTTAATTTCCTCGACTAAAATATCATTAGATACGATACCCGCATACAAATAACTCGATGATGTATCTAAATATAAAACTCTCATAAAACCGCCTCACATAAATCTTCATACTCTTTACCATGTGGCGTAAGTACAAAGACCCGCGTATCTTCATCTAAAACTTTAATTTTTATATCCAAACGTTCTTCAGGAAGATAATCTAAAATCGTATCCGCCCATTCAATAACAGTAATTCCACCTTTGGTATAATATTCCTCGATTCCAAGTTCACTGACATTTCCATTCAAGCGATATACATCCATGTGATATAATGGCATTTCTCCTGTGGTATATTCTTTGATAATATTGAAGGTTGGTGAAGTGATCGTCTCTTCGATTCCTAAAGCACCCGCAAGTCCTTTGGTAAATACAGTCTTTCCACTACCCAAATCACCAATTAAACAGATCACCATATTAGGAAACTTTTCTGATTCAATATTTTGAGCAAGTTCAATCGTTTCTTTCTCATTACGTGTTGTTAATTTATAATCCATTTTAATCACCATTACCATTATAACAAATTCGATTTTACTTTTTCAATCAAAATTTATTATTTATCCTTTCTTATTGACCACTTGACAAACCGGAGTAATCTCACTAGTTTTTATTTTTTCGACCGCTCGAAATAACATCGCAAATTCTATACCAGATATTGCAAGAAAACTGCTTTCTTTTTCGACTTCTTCCTTTAATTTATTATAATCATAAAATGCCAATTTATGAACTTCCTCTTCTTCTTGATCAAAATCGCGAATCTGATAGTCACCCACAACTAAGAACAAATCAATAAGCTCTTGATCATTAAAATCATTGTGTGCACTATGATAACGTTTGATCGTTCCTAGGTATTCTAAAGACTCTGGATCGACATCAATGCCAAGTTCTTCTTTTAATTCACGGACCGCAGCCCCAATCGAACCTTCTCCCGGATCTACATGTCCTCCACAAGAAGAAGTCCAACGACCAGGATTGATATCTTTGATGGCACTCCGCTGTTGAATCAGCAACTGATTATTAGAATTCATAATCCAAATATGTACGGCCCGATGCCAATCACCATCGCGATGAACTTCACTGCGCAATTTCAATCTCCCTGTCTTATTTCCAAAGGAATCTAATACTTCAAAATATTCTTTGTTTTGCATCTCGATCCTCCTGTAATACATTATACCAAAAATTGTCACAGTTTCACTAAAAACAAGAAATTTTTTACACTATTTACAGTTTTTAAAGAAAGCTCTAAATAATATAAAAAATTGCAAAAAAAAAATTCTTGGCAACGACCTATTTTTGCATAAACTATCGTCGGCGCGGAAGAGCTTAACTTCTGTGTTCGGTATGGGAACAGGTGTACCATCTTCGCTATAATCACCAAGAAAATGATTAGAGAAATAATTCCCTGAAAACTAAGATATTGTGTCATCAAATTTCTTAAAATAGGATTAAATCCTCGATCTATTAGTACTGGTCAGCTCAACGTATCACTACGCTTCCACCTCCAGCCTATCAACCAGTTAGTCTATCTGGGATCTTACTATAAAAATATGGGAAAACTCATCTTAAAGTTGGCTTCCCGCTTAGATGCTTTCAGCGGTTATCCATTCCCTACATAGCTACTCTGCGCTGCAACTGGCGTTACAACAGATACACCAGAGGTAGGTCCATCCCGGTCCTCTCGTACTAAGGATAGCTCTCTTCAATTTTCCTACGCCCACAACGGATAGGGACCGAACTGTCTCACGACGTTCTGAACCCAGCTCGCGTG
>CANPXY010000086.1 GCA_947587115.1 uncultured Bacilli bacterium | reverse complement strand
TGCGTCTCGCCGATGCATAAGATCGGATGAATTTCTTGTTCTAATAGGCGTTTCATTTTTTCACGAATACAGAGTGCATCTTCTTTATAATTTGCTCTTCGTTCACTATGACCAACAAGAGCATAAGTAACATTTATGGAACGTAGTTGCCTGGCGGAAACGTCTCCAGTATGATTGACCGCTGTATACATGCTGACATCTTGGCTTCCTAAATCGTAGTTTTCTCCTTGCAACAACGCTAGATAAGGCATAGCTGGGCAAACGATCAAAGTGTCTTGATATTTTCTTGACTGTAGTTGTCGTTGATATTCTTTCATCTCTTCTAAAGTCAAATTCATTTTATGGTTTAGTACGACGAACATATTATTCCCCCTTCATTTTTCTGATTATTTTGCCAAGAATCCCCATATTTTCTTTTTTATTTTTGAGGGCATGTTGGTATACCACTAAAATATTTTCAGCATATTGGGCAGTTCCACAGTGTTCAGCTTGAATTACTGCTTGTTTGCTCATGTTCTTTACCAATTCTGGATGTTTATATAGGTCGACAATGATCTTTTCGCATTCCTTTTCAGTCGTAAAGAACTTTCCATTTAAATCTTCAAATACCATCGTACGAAAAGCACTGTCATCCATACAGAGCGGTGGAAGCCCTGACGCCATGGCTTCGATAATGGTCAAGCCCTGGGTCTCTGTCGTTGAA
The DNA here is from genome assembly GCA_947587115.1 of uncultured Bacilli bacterium. Lineage (GTDB taxonomy): Bacteria > Bacillota_I > Bacilli_A > RF39 > UBA660 > CANPXY01. Next base: position 3,349 of record CANPXY010000086.1, on the reverse strand, counting down.
GCTGAGATAAATACATCCGCAAGATGGTAGTACATTGGCACATCATCCCAAGCTACTTTACCTGTAAAAATAATGTGATCTTGGCAGCCACTTTGCTCTGATAACTTTTGATAAGCTTCCCGATCCGGTCCATCGCCGACAATCAACATCTTAATATCGGGATAGTTCTTGATCAATTTTTTCATGACGTGAATCAAAAAGGGAATATTCTTCTCTTCAGCGATGCGTCCTAAAAACAATAATACAAAATCGTTCTTCTTAAGACCACAATATTTCTTTAGGGCATTTACTTCTTTTTGATTGACGTTCTCTTTATAAAAACGTTCTACTTCTATTCCTGTTGGCACAATATGAATATTTCGTTTGACATTATATTTTTCTTTAAAGAGATCATAAGTCTTCTTAGTAGGCACAATCAACTCCGTAATAGTTTTATCACAGTAAAACTTCGTGAGGTATTCAGCAATTTTCTTGCTTGATCGATCAAAATGCCCTTTCGTAATATAATGTACATAGTCCTCATACATCGTATGATAGGTATGAACAATAGGAATATTGAATTGTCTTGCCAATAATCGCGCAAACGTACCGATCCCAAACTCTGTTTGCGAGTGAATAATATCTAGTTTCCAACTTTTAATTTTATTAACGGCTTGAATGGGATAAATACTGGTAAGTCGTGAATTATAAATCCCCGTTGGCACTCCTGGAACACGTAAAACTTTTTCTTTTTCATCATAAGTGTAATGAAACGTCTCCAAATTGGCTGTGACGACATAGACCTCATGTCCTTTTTTCTCTAACGCGTGTTTAAGCATTAACTCACTTGTGACAACTCCACTTAAATAGGGAGTATAAACATCTGTAAAAATTCCAATTCTCATTTTACTTCACCTCGATCTAAACTAAATAGGATGGCACCGATAATCATTCCCAAATAATATGTTATAAAGCGCCAGATTAAAAGGACAGCAGAAAGGGCGCTTCCGGTAATAAAATTTCCAAAGAAGGTAAGAAATCCATATTCGATTCCACCACTCGCTCCAGGAATCGGAACAAAAGAGCCGATGATCATGACGTAGGCGGATGAGACAATGGCAGTCATTGGAGTAAGTGGCATGGCACTACTATAATCTTTGATAGCAAAAGTTAAAAACAAAGGAATGATATAGAAAAAGCTCAGACTGATAAACTGATAGAGTACGCCTTTAAATAAAAGCCATTTGTTCTTGCGTAAATGCATCGCACATTCATGAAAAGAATCGATGCGTTCTTGCCATTTGGTCTGCGTCGTTTCTTCATCTTTTACTAGTTTCATTTTGTGTAGAATACGAATGCCTTTTTTTAAGAAAAAGTGATTTAACTTTTTGGCGAAGGCAATGAGCAACAATGCGACGATGACTAAGACATTGATCAAAAATCCTAACAAGATCAATCTTCTTAACAGTGGAACTTTTTCAAAAATATTGAAATAGTAATTGAGTCCTACCGCTAAAAGTCCATAGAGCACCAAAGCACTTTGATAAAAAATGAACACTTGCAGAATAATATTGATGCCCTTGGAATAACGAATCCCCTGTTGCTTTAACATGTAGACTTCCATTGGTTGGCCTCCAGTAGAGAACGGTGTAATTCCATTAAAAAATTGGACAATGGTATTGTGTATCACACTTCTCTTAAAAGAGGCATCCTGTTTTTCTTGTTTCACTGTGATGTGAAAAGCCAACGACTTGAAGATGATAAATAGAACATAACACAACAAGGCAATTAAAATCCAAAAGGGATTCATCTTGAATAATTGTTGAACAATATTTGAAAAATCATCTTTTAAGACAAAGTATAAGACTACAAGGGTCACACCAAGTAAAATGAAACTGTTTTTTTTGATATTTTTTATCATAAATATTACTTCCTTTATGGTTGTTCGCGAATTACCTTTAGTCCTGGCAAATCCTTTCCTTCAAGATATTCAAGTGTCGCACCACCACCGGTTGAACAGTGGGTCACTTTATCTTTATAGCCAAGTTCTGTGGCAGCTGCCACAATATCGCCACCACCCAAAATGGTGTTGGCATCTAACTTACTTATATAATCTAATAGTTCTTTCGTTCCTTCACGATAAGGGGCAAGTTCATAGTAACCAAGAGGTCCATTCCAAACGATGGTTTTAGCATCTTTTAAATTGTTTTTGAACTCTTGGATCGTCTCTGGTCCAATATCAAGTCCCATTTCATCATTTTTGATTTCTTTGATTTGAGCAATGTGATAACTAGCATCTTCCTGAGGCGCTAAACTTACTTTCACATCCTGTGGCAAAATGATTTTATCGCTATAATCTTTTAGTATCTCACTACAAAAAGTAAGATTTTCTTCATCTAAAAGTGACGTCCCGATTTGGTATCCTTGTGCTTTTAAAAAGGTAAAAGCCATTCCGCCACCTAGTAAAATTTTGTCTGCTTTCGTGATCAAGTTTTCGATTACACCGATCTTATCTTGGACTTTTGCGCCTCCCATAATGACAACATAAGGGTGCTTTGGATCATCTAACATAGATAAGGCTTTTAGTTCTTCTTCAATCAAGAAACCAATACCACTAGGTAAAAGTGAGGCAATTCCAACGTTCGACGCGTGAGCACGATGAGCAGTTCCAAAAGCATCGTTGATAAAAATATCTCCTAAACTAGCCCAACTAGAAGCAAGAGAAGCATCATTACTGCTTTCTTTCTTTCCATCTAAGTCTTCATATCTCGTATTTTCAACCAGCAACACTTCTTGCTCTTTTAAATTCTGTACCAACTGTTCAAGAGATGCCCCTCTTGTTTCTGGACTAAAAAACACTGGTTGTCCAAGTAATACTTCTAAGCGATCCTTTACTGGCAACAATGTATTCTTGCTTCGATCCTCTTCGGTCTTGATTCGACCTAAATGCGATAACAAAATGACTTTCGCATGATGATCAAGACAATATCTGATCGTTTTTAAACTAGCTTTGATTCTCGTATCATCCAAAATCTTTCCATCTTTGATTGGCACATTAAAATCACAACGAATGATCACTTTTTTTCCATTTAATTCAAAATCTCTTACTGTTTTCATATTCTGTTCTCCTTATAAGTTCATTATATCATTTTTATATCTAAGAACAAAGATAATTTGTGCGATTATTCTAATTTGATGCGGTTACTAACGAACAAGCAAACTTTGCTCCTATAAACATTCGGCCTTGTTTTTTTGCATATGAAAACACATAACTTATTTTAGAAAGTTATGTGTCAGATTGTAGACAAACCCCTAGATTTTTTCTAGAGGTTTTCTTGTGCAATTTTTAAAAAATGATATTTAATTGTTT
>CANPXY010000085.1 GCA_947587115.1 uncultured Bacilli bacterium | reverse complement strand
TATATTAAAACTATAAATAGTAATAATACTAATAGGAAGATAAGAATTACTAAAGATAGAATTAAAAAATCCTTCTTATTCATACTATCGCCTCCCTTCTTTATGAAGTTTGGCAATCACCCAACTATTAAATGTTCCTAAAACAATTATATCAAACGTTTGTTCTTGATACAATGCTTTTATATTAAATTTTGACAATTTAGAAAACACACTTGCATATTGTCAAAAACAATACGCGTATTAGACAGTAGGTGATAATGTTGCGATTGATCCTCATATACACATGAATAGCATTATTTTAAACGACGAAAAAAGTATATAGATTTTATAAATAATAATTCTGATATTGAAAGTGTTATTAATTTGAAGATCATTTTTATACTATTCACATTTTTACACCAACGATCACAAAATTAAGAATATAAAAAATAGCGATAATAAAAAAACACGCACAAGTGTAACAAAATTTAATTGACATCGATCAAAATATAGAGTAATATTATAACTACGGAAGCAATTGGAGACATACTCAAGAGGCTGAAGAGGCGCCCCTGCTAAGGGTGTAGAGCGGGCAACTGCTGCGAGGGTTCAAATCCCTCTGTCTCCGCCATCAAAAAATAAAACCCAATCTCTTGGGTTTTTTAGTTGTTTTTTAAATTCCTTTTGGCAATCTTGTTGATGATCTTTCGGTAGAATGGAACGAGCTTCGTAAAGAGAAAATAGAGTGGTCGATTTAAAATATAATCAAATTCTCCTGTAAATTCGACATAATTGCCACCAAATTTTTTCTTAAATTCGTGAAGCCCTAAAAGTGGATTGTCCTCTCGCAAATCCCCGATGGTACCAAATTGATCATAAGTCTTGATGGCTTGCTCGTGATAATGATGAATGTGCTCTTGATAGGTTTTATAATTGGCATACGTCTCACTCAATTCATTGTGGTTTCCAGCATAGAGTACCCAAGCCTTATCTCCATATTCTAAAATAAAATGGGCACTTAAGGTCAACTTGTTAGGATAATGTTTCTTAAGTTCTTGATAACGCACAAGATCACTTTCTAATTTGTTCTTTCGCTTTTCCAGTTCATTCTTTTTGGTCTTTTCACTTTTACTCAATTCTTCTTTTTGAAGAGGTTGTAATTCATCTTCAATCTGTTGGATCGTCGTACTTTGTTTTTGAATTAACTGATCTAAATTGATGCTTCCAAGAAAAATTTTACAAGAATGCTTTTGATTCCACATTTCATAGAGCGTACGATAATAAGCTTCATCATGAGAAATAAAATCTTTTCTAGCTTCCGTTAAGACCATCAATTGATAGAAGGTCGGAAGATCGTTTTCATTTCCAATTTGAACTTCTACCAAAAAATCTTCTGCCTTTTTAATTCGTTGTTTGGTAGTCTTTGAAAAATGATCTTGAATGACCTCCCAAGGCTGTTCTAAGTTAATTCGAAATGTGTAGCGTGGCTGCATCGTCTCAAAGTTTTTAGTAAAGCCTAAGTGATGAAATCCTAATTTTTTAATTTTTTCGATCATAGCATCATCGTTCGGTTGGACTTCACTACCATCGTTGGTCTCTTCATGATAGATCAGGTCAGGGTCGATCTTGACGAAGATGGCCTTCATCTTTTTGGCAAACTTTTTAATTTCTTCTGTAAATTGTTCCAAAATGGCATCGTCATTATAATCTAAAACAAATCCTCGTGGCGAGTATAAATAACAATAATGAAAAGGAAGTTCTTTTTTTAGTAACAACGCAGTAGCTATTAATTCACCATGATCATCTTCTAATCCAACATAGTAGGGAACAAGATTCCGAGCTTTCATAGAAAATTGACCCCAGACATAGCTCTGTAGGAAGTGGCTCTTTGGATGATGTTCTACAAATTGGTCATATTTCTTAGGTTCTACATTTTCAATAAACTTCATATTTTCACCTTCTTTTTTATTATACCATATTTTATAGAAGGTATTTAAAAGAAATAGGATCTAAGGATTTTCTTTTTTTAAAGATCGTGTTACAATCTATACGAGATGATAAAAATGAGAAAGAAACGTAAGATCCTTTTATGGGCCATCCCGGTTGTTATTGTCGTTATAAGTGGGATTATTTTGACATTTTTCATTCTAAATAAGCACAAAGTTGATAAAGATCTATTGGTCTTTGATGCCCAAAATAAGATCGTAGAAATTTATTCAGAAGTTCCGCAAGTAAAAGATTATATCGACATCGTTGAAGATCAAAAGTCAAGAATCGACCTTTCTAAAGTTCAGATGGAGTATTTGAATGATCAAGGACAAAAAGTGGAGATATCGACAGAAGAAATCGATGGCAAAATGGTTTTCAATGCGCTAGGAACCTATCAGGTACACCTTTACAATTTAGAGAAAACGCTGGATCTCAAAGTGACTTTGTCGGTGGTCGATACGACGCCACCACAACTCGTGGTAAAGGATGCCACCGTTTCTCAGGGACAAGAATATAAAGTAGAAGATTTTGTAGAAAGCTGTACTGATAATTCGAAGAGTGACTGTTCACTTTCTTTTGCTGAGGATGAATTACCTCGGGCGGTAGGAGTGTATGAGATCGTGATTGTCGCAAGTGATCCTAGTGGAAATACCACCAAACAACAGGCCAAACTTTCTATTACTAGTCGCACATCATCCATGACTCGTCAAGTTACCAAGTCATCTAAAGGCTATGACATCGTCACCGAAAATGGTGTGACTTATATTGATGGGATTCTCATTGTCAACAAGACGTATGCTCTTCCTGAAAATTATGGAGATGGCCTAACAGATCAAATGCTTTCTGCTTTTGAAGAGATGAAACAACAAGCAAGTGCAGAAGGAATTTCTTTATCGATCGTGAGTGGCTTCCGTTCCTATAGTTATCAACGCTCTTTATACAATCGATATGTCCAAGAGGATGGACAAGCAGCCGCGGATACCTATTCCGCAAGAGCTGGGCATTCAGAGCATCAAAGCGGTCTCGCTTTTGATTTGAATTGGGTTGATAATGCCTTCAAGGATACCAACGAAGGTATTTGGCTAGCGCACAATGCCTATAAATATGGCTTTATTTTGCGCTATCCTGAAAATAAGACCAACGAGACAGGCTACATTTTTGAACCATGGCATTATCGTTATGTGGGGGTCGATCTCGCCGAGCGTCTATATAATAATGGCGACTGGATAACACTAGAAGATTATTTTGGAATTACCAGCAACTATTCATAAAAAACTTTGAATAATACCAAAAAAGGTGTATAATGATCTTATCAGTTGTAAATAGGAGAAGTTGTATGAAAAAGTTATTAATTGGATTATTATGTCTTGTTGTAATCATCGGTATTTCAACAAGTTGTACTTTAACACCGATTGAAGATGTACCAAGTGATGATGAAACTACATTTAAGAATGAGTACGAAAGTTTAAATGGCGAACGGCTCGACGTGTCTATTCCTGAAAAAAACAAGATGAAGTATGCTACAGCAGAAGAAGTACTTGCGCTGTTGGAAGATGGTACTGGAGTGATCTACTTTGGTTTTCCAGAATGTCCATGGTGTAGAAATATGGTGTCAGTATTGATCGAAAGTGCGCTTGATACGGAATTAGAAAATATTTTATATTTTAATGCTCTTTCAATTCGCGATACCAAACATTTAGATGAAAATGGTACGATTGTTACTGATCATGAAGGTAGTAGTGAGTATTATGAATTACTCGAAAAGCTTTCTTCTGTTTTAGGACCTTATGAAGGCTTAAATGATGATACCATCAAACGCCTTTATTTTCCAACGGTCGTCTTCGTCAAAGAAGGTACGATTGTAGGAAGTCATATTGGTACCTTAGATAGTCAAAGCGATCCTTCCATCGTTTTAGATACTGATCAAAAAGAAGAACTTTATCAAATTTATATCAATGGTATTCAACAAGTACTTGGCATGTCCTGTGAAAGCGGAAAAACTTGTTAAAGATCCTTTGGAGACAAGATGCAAATCTTGCTTTTTTTTACACAAATTTACAGAAAACACCCCTCCACCCGTTGACAGACGG
>CANPXY010000084.1 GCA_947587115.1 uncultured Bacilli bacterium | reverse complement strand
ATTTTTGTTTTATGGATTTAAACGATTTGGTCCTCTAAATAAGAACTGTCCCTCTTTAATTGTCGGAATACCCAACAACAACATGGTAAGTCGATCAACTCCAAGTCCAAAACCGCCATGTGGTGGACATCCATATTTAAAGAATTCCAAATAGAATTGAACATCTTGATCAAGGCCCTTTTCCTCTGCTTGCTTTTTCAACTCTTCATAACGGTGTTCCCTTTGGGCTCCAGTCGTAATTTCAACTCCACGCCAGATTAAATCATAACCCTGTGGAACATCCTCTTTACGCATATGATAAAACGCACGCTTATCTTTTGGAAAATCTGTGACAAAAATAAATTCACTGCCATAGACATCCATCGCATATTGATAAGACAACTTTTCTGCTTCGGTCGTCAAATCAACTTTCGCATCATCTGACACTTGATATCCGTAACGTTGCTCTAACTCTTGATAAAGTTTAGACAAAGAAATTCTTGGAAATTTTCCAGTTGGAACTACCACTTCTTGTCCATAAACCTCTTGAATCATATCTCCATAAGATGCTTTTACTTTTTCTAAAGCATAAGTTAACAATTCTTCTTCAAGTTCCATGACCTCTAGATAAGAGTCAATAAAACTAAATTCAATATCAAATCCTGTAAACTCCGTCGCATGGCGATTCGTATTTGAATTTTCAGCTCGAAATACAGGTCCTACTTCAAAAATTCGGTCCATTCCAGCAGACATTGCCATCTGTTTATAAAATTGCGGAGACTGCGCTAAATAAGCCAAGCGATCAAAATATTTTACTTCAAAGACTTCGCTGCCACTCTCGCTCGCTGCGCCAATCAATTTTGGAGTATGAATTTCAACAAAGTTTCTTTGATAAAGAAATTCCCGCATCGCCTCTACCAATTTAGATTGCACTTTAAAGATGTTACTATTGTAAGGATTGCGTAGATCCAACCAGCGATAATCAAGTCGAGCATCTAACAAGCTCGCATCATGATCCTTAATGTTGATGGGAAGCTCTGTTGCGGCACTCGTCGAAGTTACAGTAATATTACTTGGAATAAGTTCTTTCCCGCCCATTTTAACCTTAGGAGCTTCAACTACTTTTCCCGTAACAGTAATGGTGCTTTCATTCGTCAAATTTGCGACGAGTTCGACCATATCTTTGTTTGCTTCTTCACTTTTTTCGATCGTAATCTGTACTTTTCCAGTAGTATCTCGTAAAACAATAAACTGAACCCATTGCAGGTCACGAACATTCTCGACGAATCCTGCCACCGTCACTTCTTCATCGTAATGTTGATCTAATGTATCAATATAAACTCTTTTCATATTACTACTCCTTTTCATGTTCACAGTGACATGCTCCATGGCAAGAACAATCATCATGAGAAGCTGCTGCCAGCGCATGATCCAAATAATCGATCACTTCATCGACTACTACCCGATCTTCTTCTTTGGTCGTATTATTTTTAATTGTGACAAGATTTTGATCTAAATCCTCACTGTTCAATAATAGCAAAAATTTGCTGCCAAGACGATCCGCCTGCTTAAACTGCCCCTTAAGACCACGAGACGTATATTCTGTTTCCGTCTTAAAACCAGCTAGGCGAAGTTGTTGTGTCAAATAAAGGGCATACTTTTTTTCTTCGTCATTGACGTACATTACAAAGCAGTCGATTTCATCTTCAATCGGCAATTGAATCTCCTCTTTACTAAGAGCCATCACAAGCCGCCCAAGACCTGAAGCAAAACCAACACAAGCCGTTTCTGGACCCCCTAATTGATCCACTAAACCATTGTATCTTCCTCCGGCACCGATGACATTTTGACTGCCAAAACCAGGAATTTCTGATTCAATTTCAAAAACAGTATGATTGTAATAGTCAAGTCCGCGCACGATATTAGGATTTACCTCATAAGGAATTTCCAACAAGTCCAAATATTCTTGAACTTTTTCAAAACGAACTTTACTCTCTTCATTTAAATAATCGATCGTCTTAGGAGCATTTTTTAAAATTGGGCTTTCGCTATCCACTTTACAATCTAAAATACGAAGTGGATTTTTCAAAAGACGATTTTGACAATCTTCACATAAAGAAGTGATGTATGGCTCGAAATAATGGATTAAAGCTTCACGATAATTGGCTCTAGAAGCAGTATCTCCTAGTGAATTGATTTGTACTTTAATCTTTTTTAATCCCAAAAGTCGATAGATTTGTACTGCCAAAGAAATCACTTCTGCATCGACCATCGGATCATCACTGCCCAAAACCTCAACCCCAAACTGAGTAAGTTCACGATCTCGTCCAGATTGCGGGCGTTCATATCGATACATAGTACCTTGATAATAAACCTTGATCGGTTGACTTGGATCTGCATACATTTTATTTTCGATAAAACTACGTACAACACCTGCAGTACCTTCAGGTCGAAGCGTCATCGCCCGATTGCCACGATCGACAAAATCATACGTCTCCTTAGAAACAATATCAGAAGTTTCTCCAATTCCACGATGAAATAGCTCACTAGATTCAAAAATAGGAGTTCGAATATAATCATAGTGATATTTGTCCATGACCATATCGATCACTTGACTTACATATTGCCAAATTTTAGCTTCTTTTCCATAAATATCATGACATCCCTTTGGTTTCGTTATCATAAAAACACTCCTTTTTCTTTTAATAGATGATCCCCCTCAAACGTACTTCTATTTTACTATAATCTCTTAAGAAATGCAATGAAACGAAAGAAAAAAAGAAAAAGTACATGACTTCTTCTTTTAAATCTTTAATTTTAAGGTTCCCAGTGAACGCAAGGATTGTTATCGTCGTCCAAGTTGCCATCTTGCCAATGGTCGGACGCATAGGTGTGACAGACACTTCCTTGAAGCCAGTTATCTTCTTCGATAGCATATTGCCAGTCTTCAAAGTCAGTAACACTTTTTTTCCCTTTGATTGTAACGCTGACGAGTCGACCATTACCAAAAATGCCATATCTCATTCTTTTAACATTAGCAGGAATGACCACACTGGTTAATTGGGTTTGACCAAAAGCTTCTTGTCCTATCTCTTCTAAACTCTCCGGTAAATAAACATTCTTCAACGGAACATGATAGAAAGCGTCGAAATCAATCGTGGTTACTCCTTCTGGAATAACCACACTGGTTAATTGATTATATGCAAAAGCCTCCTGCCCTATCACCGTTATACCTTCTGGAATCACGACGCTTGTAAGACCCGTTCCAGTACCACTCATACCAAAAGCATAGTCTCCTATTGCAGTAACTGCTGTTCCATCAATTGTTTTTGGTATTACGACATCCGTAATGATTCTTCCTGCCGGACTTTGTTCCGGTGTATTAAGTTTCCATTCCCATTGATCAAAGTCGAATATTCGAGTTCCACATAAGTATCCAGTAATTTTTCCTTTTTCATAAATTTCTTCAAAACACTCTTCTGGCGTTGGAGCATGTTCTACTACTTGCTCTGCTTCTACCCGGATCTTCCCTCGAAACGTCTTCCCGGCTGCCATATCTTGGGTTGCTGCTTCATCGACCCACATTCTTAAATCATAACTAAAAGTTTCTCCACCTTTGATAATTCCTGTATCTAATACTCGGTCGTGATCCTCTTCTGTGACATATGATAACAACGTTCGGATTAAAGTAGTATCACCCTTTTTTAAATCAAACTTGATCGCATCATCTGGTAACTGTGTTTCTCCTTCTTCTAAATCTACGTTATCTAGATAGATGGTATAGTTATTGTCAGTCGATCCATGATTGATCAGTTTAAATGTATAGGGGTCTTCTGCTAAACCTACGGCATCTAGTACTGGCACCACACCATCGCCATTGATTCCTACACTTTCTTTATCATCCAGTTCTAAGCTTAAATCTTCTACTTTTAAGACATTGGTTTTCGTACCATTTAAAGTTAGTTGTAACCAAGCATAACTGGCACTTAACAACAAAATTGTACCTAATATAATAGGCAGTCCAAAACCAAAAAGTTGTTTCTTCTGTTCTTTCGACATTACTGTTCCTCCTTTATTTTCTACTTTCATTATAATTCACACCCCCCCCCCGTCTGTCAACGGGA
>CANPXY010000083.1 GCA_947587115.1 uncultured Bacilli bacterium | reverse complement strand
TTGAATGCTACATTCTCTGATTATATGGACAATATGAAAATTGCTGAAAAGTTGGCCAAGAAAGGTAAACTTTCACAAGATCAAAGACAATTGTTATATAATCAAACTATGGCCCTTGGTACTATATTCAACAGTGCTGATACTTCCCAAATTCAACGTGCTATGAATTTGTTGGATCAGTTCCATGATTATGCAAAAACACAACAAGCAAAACAATCTACACTCAGGATGTTAAATGAAGTATATCTTGACACTTTAATGGTGGGAGTTAAATCTTCACAAGCTGAAGCTGTTACCAAATATTTTGACAAGAAGATAAGTGCAAAGGATGCCGCTAAACTTGCTAAGGAAGCAAAGATAACCAAGACCTCTGGAGTTATCACAAAAGAAAATGTTCAACAAACTATGGATGCCCTAGAAGCTCGTACAACTGATACCAAAAAGAAAGCCCGTAAAAAGGTTGTTAAAACTTTGGTAGATGAAGGCAAAACCATTATCAGAACTGATGGTGAAGCAATTGAACTTACAGAAGATTTTGTATTTGTTCCAGATGCTTACCTTGATAATGGGGATCCAAATTATATTGTAAGAAGTGCCATTGAAAAAGATATGGCACAAGAGTTTGTTGTCTACATGAAGTCACCAAAAAGATTGGTAGGATGGACTCAAGCAAAAGCCGCTTTGGTTAAAGCTTATCCTGAAATGGCTGACTACACAGATCAACAAATTGCTAGAAATCTTTTGTTCAATCCAACTGGTGCAGCAACTCTTGTGTCAGTACTTCCAAATTCTGAATTCAATATTTTGTTCTTGAATATGCTGGATGGTCTTAAACAAATTGCTTATAAAACAGATGTTGCTAAAGCTGTTAAAGAAAAGACCATTAAACTTATTACTGATAACTTTAGATTTGCTGCTAGAACTTTCTGTGCAAACAATCTTGGAGTTAACCCCCATGACCTTCATAATGTTCTTACAAAAACCGATCAAATCTACATTAAGAATGAAAGGGCAAAAATAGAAGCAAAGGCTACAGAAGTTGCAAGGTTGAGTAACAAAATTTATAGCAAACAATCCCTAGAAGATGCCACTGAAGAAGAGAAAATTGCTAAGTTTCATCAAGACTATAGAGCAGCTCAAAATGGTGACAAACCTTTGGAACTCTTCTCTGGTACCCTTGAAAGACGTGGTTACTTACCAGAACAGTTTGAAAACTTCAATAATTTGTATCAAGCTGTAGAACAGGCTGAACCAGGACAATATATTACTTTACCTCAGGATCTCTGGACCACTTCAGATGGTGAAACTAATCAATTGATATATGGACCTGGAAATGGTCAAGAAGGGGATAGAACCATTCAATGGAGAATAACAATTGATGAAGGAGCCCCAGATCCAACTTACTTTGATGGTAATCAGTCCTATGTATTTCCAGGATATCAAACTTCTGAAAAGCCTACAGCCATTCTTATTGAAAGTGTTGAGTCAGATGATAATGGTAATCTTTTTGTTAAAGGTAGAATTGGTGGAGATGGATATTACAAGGAACCCATCCAAAGTTTTACTCGAGCTGATGTAGATCAGGAAGGAGCAAGCTTTACAACTCCAGAATATGAAAATGAAACTTACAAATTCATGCAAGAGAATATGTTAAAGCCAACTTTGGATACTCTTGAAAAATCTAACCTCACCTTGAAAGAAATCATCAGAAACCCTGAAAGTTATTTAAGGCCTGAGATAATTGAGTATATTCTCAACAACTTTGATGATTTATCTCCTGAAGCAGTATATATGGGGCTCAGATCCTATATAATTGGTGAAACTGATGGAACCAAAACCATTACCATAAATGAAGATGGTACAAGATATTACTTTGCAGATGTCACTAATGTTAAAAAGTGGAACACTACAGAATTCAATGAAGCTGCAAATAATGATCCAAGTGGGACTTCTTTAATTGAAAAGTACAAAGGTAAAACTGTTAATGCTAGAGAATTCTGGAGAGGAGAAGCTCTTGTTGGAAGAGCCGCTGATGTAGAAATTGAATTCAGGGATGGTGGGGGAACCTATTATGCTGATGAACAAAATAAGATATATGTTGATACCAACTCTAGAATAATCAAAACAAATCTTGAGCTTTTGTTTGCATTGAACCATGAGTTTCAACATGCTTTGCAATCAACTAACAGAACCCACAGAGGTTTTACTACAAGATTGAATATACCTGCAGATCTTGTTGCTGAAGTTAAGCAAGAATTTCCTGATAAGTTCAAACCTGGTATGACAACAAAAGAAGAACAACAAAAGGCCAATGAGATTATTTATGAATTCTCTGGTGAAAAGGAAGCAAATCAACATGCTATTGAAGAAGACTACTATCCATTTATAATTGCTGTCAAAGGTGATGGTTATGTGGTATTTACACCTAATGGAGCAGGTCCATTCAAAGTACCTTTTGGTAGAACAAACTTTATGGATGAAGAAGGTAATGACAAAGTAAACAAAGTAGTTTATCGTGGTACTAGCAAACACACCTTCCAAGGAGATCACTTAATGACCTATTACAGCTCATCAGAAGATGTTGCAAAAGTCTATAGTGGTAAAGAAGGGGAAGTCAATAGGTATAACTTGAAGGTTGATAAAAAAGATATCAAGTACATTGACATGGGTGGCTATACCTGGGACTTCTTTAATGATGAGTTCTTTTGGTTTGATGACGATGGTAAAATTCAATTTGAGGAAGGTTTCAACCCAGGTAAAGAATTCAAGAAAGCTCTTACTGATTTCTACAAGGACCTTGATAAAATTAAATATGAGTTTGGTACAGATCGTCCTTATGCTGGTAACCCACCAGAAGTTGAAAAGTGCTGTGATACTATTGCTAAACTTATAAATAATGATAAATATCATTCTGTAAGAGCAGTACCTACAACTCCACAATTTGTTGAAAGGATGCGACCTTTAATTGAACACCTTGGACTTGAGGTGAATCAATATTCTTTGTTATATGCTGCTTATCAAATCGCATTCTTTGAATGTGAGAGATTATCCACAGAAAGTATTCTTCTTCGCTATAAAATGACCTATCCAGATCTTAAAGTTATTGTATTTGAAAATATATCAGATCCTGGTTTTGGTGATCATTATGTTGTATTCAAAGACGCTGATAATAAAACTCTTGTTAATAGAACAAAAGCCAATGCTAGAGTACCTAAAGCTATTGATATTGAAAACAGTAACCTTAAATTCTTTAAGAAGAAAGGCAAAAAGCTAAGAATGGATGAAGATCTCCAAAACATGGTTGTCAAATCAGATCTTAATAAATTGGATGAATGGGTATCTACCCGAATTAAAGATGGTAGTCTTACCAAACAAAAATTAATGAAGTGGTTCAAAGAAGCCCCAAATATCAATGAATATACTTTCAAAATGATGAGAGAGACCTTTTGGCCTGACTCCCCAATTCTTACATTTGAAGATCTTACAAGAACAGCATTAAGTCTTACTTTTGATATTGATAAAAGAGGCAACTATAAAGAAGTTAAATTTAGATATAATGGCCAAGAATTTAGCATAAATGAAGACAACTATAAAGTTCCCATTATGGAACATTATACAGGTCCTGAAGACCTCAAAAAGATTCGTAAAATTGTTGGAGCCACTGAGATACTTAAAAGGACAAAAACCTTTACAGAGCTTGAAACTAAAGCCAAGAATAATACTGGGGATGATGATTTTGAATTGGTGCTTGGTGCTACAGAAGATTTTACGGAAGCCGTTCTGAATGACACTCCAAGGGCAAGAAAAGCTCAGGTTCTTAGAGCTATAGCTGTTAAGAAAGTAGCTGCTAAAGCGATATCTGGAGAGTGGGACTATAATAAATCAAAAGCAGCTCTTGACAAATATACGGCTGAATATTTTGAAGATTTACCAGATGAACAACTGAATACTCTTTATCTTAAAGAAATTATGAAGAAAGCCAATATTAAATCAAATAATGAAATCATTAAGAAAGCTATTACTAGAAACAGAAGAAATGCCGTAGCAAATATTAAACGTTTGGCTTCAACTATTTGGAATAACACAACAATTAAAAATAGAAAGAGGTTACCAAAAGAAGTCCAGGAAATGTTTGATGAAAAAGGTAATCTTAAATCAGAAGTTTACAAAGGTAAAGAAATAGGTGAAGTTGCTCAAGTAGAAGAACAATTAAAGGAAGTTGCCCTTAAAGCTAGAAGAGGTGATTATGCTTCAGATGAAACTCAAAAGGCTTATGCATCTTTGGAGAAGATGAAAAAGAAAGTTGAGACAATGAAGAATAAAGCCAAAACAAATATTAAGAGCACTACTAAAGTTGTTACTGAGTATGAAACAAAAATCAAAACCGAAGCAAAGGTTATTCAAGTACAAACAACAAAAAGTAAAGTACCTGAAAAACTTGAAAAATTGTTAAGCACTAACTTTACCAAAAA
>CANPXY010000082.1 GCA_947587115.1 uncultured Bacilli bacterium | reverse complement strand
CGAGAGTCAGATCCGCCGTTGGCTCTTGGAGAGCGATTTGATCGAGGCAATCATCGCGCTTCCCACCGACCTCTTCTACAACACAGGAATTCAAACCTATGCTTGGATCATTTCTAAAAATAAACGTGCTGAGAGAAGAGGCAAAATTCAACTTATCAATGCCGAAACTTTTTATCACAAGCTTCGCAAAGCAGTCGGCAACAAGAAGAATGAGATCACTCCCGAGGACAGAAAAACTATCACGCATCTTTATGCCGAATTTGCAGAGGGCGAACATTGCAAGATCTTCAAAAACGAAGAATTTTTGTACCGTGAATATGCAGTCTATCAACCCCTGCAACGCAGCTATGCGATCACCGAGGAGCGTATTGAGCAAATGCTCATGAAGGGAACGCTCAATTCCATCTACGATGAGGGAAAAGTTTCGGAACTTGAAAATTTGGGCGTAGCCATCATCGATAAAGACAAAAAGGCAATTGAAAAGTTTTATACAAATAAGCCGCTCTTCGACGCGATTTTGGAAAAACTCTGCGCGAATATTTCCGATAAGGTATATCTTAAGCCCGAGCCCTTCCTTGAACAACTTGCTACCATATTGGACGTCAATAAAAAGCTCATAAATAAGATTGCCGCGGGGCTTTCCGTCATGGACAAGTCTGCCGAAATTCAAAGGGACAAGAAAGGCAACGTGATTTACGATAAGGAAACGAAAGACATCGAAATCGTGAAATATGAGGAAGATATCGAAACCTACATGGCGCGGGAGGTTTTGCCCTATGTCCCCGACGCGCAGTGGTTCTATGAGGAAGATTTAAGCGCAAAGAAGCCCGTAAGAAAGATCGGCGCGGAGATCCCGTTCACACGGTATTTTTACAAATACCAAAAGCCTCAACCGAGCGACGAACTTGCAGTCAAGTTCATGGAACTTGAAATGAGTGTCAGCGAAGGCATTGAAAAATTGTTCGGGGAGAAGTAAATTATGAGCTTAATTTTGACATTATATGGAAATGATGCGATTGTAATGGCGAGTGATAGTAGGCTAACGACGACATTATCGCCTACAGTAACAGAAGATGGAAATGGGACAAAAAGGATAGAAACAGTAAAGGGAATTTTTACTACCGATACGGCGCAAAAGACTTTTTTGTGCCCCAATGGATGCGGTATTTCTTTTTGCGGAGAAGCTTCAGTCGGAATAACATCGATGGAAACGATTTTGAAAGATTTTATACGGAGCGAATTAGATCAGAGCGTCCCCGTCAATGATGTTCCACAGAGGTTGTTGGAATTTATGCATCAAAATTATCCAACGATTTCCCCGGCGTTTCAGATAGCAGGATATATTTACGAAGAGGGAAAATATGCTCAAAAAGTCTATGCGGTTTATACTGATGACCGAAAAGATGCGATTGTTGAATATGAAACAAAAGAACAAGCAGGGGCAGTCGCCAATGGAGAATCTAGCTATATTGCTTTATTGTGGAATGATGTAAATTGGGGCAAAATGACCATTCAAGACAAAATCGATTATTGCCGTTATGCGATTGAATTAACCGCTAAAACAATGCAATATAAAAATGTATTGCAAACAGTCGGCGGTCCTATAGAGATTTTAGTTATTGAACCCACCAATGCGAAATGGATTCAACATAAAAAGGTGAGATAGTATGAAAGATAGCAAAATTGAATGGGTGGGCGAGATCCCCGAGGGGTGGAAAAATTATAAATTAAAAAATCTTATAGCAACCCATTTTAGCGGTAATTGGGGATTAGAACCAATGGGCGACGATAATGATTTGTTATGTATTCGCATTGCTGATTTTGATTTTGGTAATCAAACAATCAAACTGTCGGCAAACACCTTTAGACATTATACCTATTCCCAAGCAAATCGATTGCTCCTTCAAGACGGGGACTTGCTTTTAGAAAAATCTGGAGGTGGTGATAAAACACCAGTTGGAAGAGTCGTGATGTTTGAAAGGCGTCATTTTAACGGATTAACGTTATTTGCTAATTTTTCTGAGTGCCTACGTGTCAACGAAAGTAATATTGCGCGTTATATCGCCTATTATCTTAAAGCGCTATATTATAATTGCAATATGTGTGATTTCTTTACACAGACTACGGGATTGCAAAACCTTAATCTTTTCAAGTATTTAAACGTAAAAATTGCAATACCCTCTATTGCCGAGCAACAACGAATTGCTGATTTTTTAGATGGGGGATGCGAGAAGATCGACAAGTTAAAGGCGGATATTGAGGCGCAGATCGAGACGTTGGAGAAATATAAGCGTTCCGTCATCACCGAAGCCGTCACCCAAGGTCTCAACTCCGATGCCCCTATGAAGAATAGTGGGGCGGGCTGGATGCCACAAGTTCCTGCTCATTGGAAAGTGCATAAATTCAAATATCACTTGAGCTTGCGCGGCGTTAAAAACCATGGAGACAAGCAAGTGCTGTCATTATACCGCGACTATGGTATTGTCCCAAAAGACAGTCGAGATGATA
This sequence comes from uncultured Bacilli bacterium, assembly GCA_947587115.1. GTDB lineage: Bacteria > Bacillota_I > Bacilli_A > RF39 > UBA660 > CANPXY01. Next base: position 1,991 of record CANPXY010000082.1, on the reverse strand, counting down.
ATTTCAATGTTACTTCGGAGAACACATCAGATTATCGTTATGTTAGAGTTGGGGATTTCGTAGTAAACAAAATGAAAGCATGGCAAGGTTCTGTCGCGGTTTCTGTCTACGAAGGTATTGTTAGCCCGGCATACTATGTCTATGAATTTTCCGACGAGTTGATTGATAGACGATATTTTCATTTTTTAATGCGAAACCGAACATATACAACGGAATTTAGAAGATTATCTGGCGGAATTAGAGAGGGACAGTGGGATTTACCCGCAGAGGCGCTTGAAAATACTTTAATTTTAATTCCGCCACTTCTCGAACAACAAGCAATTGCCGAATATCTCGACGAAAAATGCGCTCGGATCGACGAATTGATTTCTCAAAAACAATCACAGATCGAAACCCTCGAAGCCTACAAAAAGTCCCTTATCTTTGAATATATTACCGGGAAAAAGGAAGTTGTATGCTCGAACGTATAATCGATGATGTCAATAAAGCACTCGATGCCGAAGCGTACATGGCGGCGCTTGCGCTTGTACTCACTTTACCGGATATTTGCGCCAAAGCAGAATATGACAATACTCTAAGGAATAAGGAACGCTATATCAAATGGTATGATGAAAACATAGGACAATTTATGATGCCTCCGCCCGGTCCCGATGAAGAAGCCATGCCCTATTTAAGCGGAGAAGTCGTCTACCAACTGCGTTGCTTCGTTTTGCATCAAGGAACGCCGAATATTGATACTCAACAAATTCACGAAGAATGTTGTAAAATAGATGAGTTCTCCTTGATTATAGAGAAAAAGAATCCGTTTGATGTCTATGTTGATTCATCCCATGTTTCGCAACAAATCTCTCCTACAAGTGGTAGGCCGATTCGCGGCTATCAAGTGAATATAAGGCGATTATGTTTTTTCATTACAAGAGCGGCGCAAAAATATTATGAAAAGAATCAATCGAAATTTGACTTTTTCAATTATGAAATCATCGATTGGGACGAAGAAATAAAAAATTTATCTTGGAGATAACCAATGAATCACATCCTTTCCGAAAAAGAATATCAGAGGTACATCATCGAACGGCTTGTAACGGAAAATGGGTATATCGAGCGCAAGGCGGTGCACTATGACCGCGCATTTGCCATCGACCGTGAACTGCTGTTTCGTTTCTTAAGCGATACCCAGCCCGACACGATGGCGGCGCTTACCAAAATCTTTAAGGACAAGACGGAAGAGACGATCATAAACTTTCTCAACACGGAAGTTACGAAGGCGCGGGGAAGTCTTTTGTCTGTCTTAAAACACGGAATCGAGATCGCCAATTACAAGTTGATTCTTCTCTACACCAAACCCGCCACGACTTACAACGCAGAGCTGCTTACAAATTATAACAAAAATATCTTTTCGGTCATGGAGGAAGTTTGGGCAAGCGATGAAGAGCGCATTGACCTCGTCATCTTTTTGAACGGGCTTGCCGTTATGTCTTTCGAGCTCAAATGTAACTTCGCAGGGCAATCTTATTCGGACGCGATCCTGCAATACCGCACGCAGCGAGATCCCAAAACGCGGCTGTTCCGTTTTAAGGCGGGCTGCCTTGTCAACTTCGCAATGGACTTAAACGAGGTCTATATGACGACGAAGTTGAACGGCGCAGACACCATTTTCTTCCCTTCAATATGGGCTGCGGCGAAAAGATCGACGCAGGCAAGGGTAATCCGACGTATGAGGACGAATACAGCGTCTACTATATGTGGGCGGATATCCTCAAAAAGGATATGCTCATCGAACTTATCACAAAGTTCATCTTCATTGAGACGAAAGAAGAGACGGACGAACTTACCGGCAAAAAGAAAGTCAAGGAAGCGGTCATCTTTCCCCGCTATCATCAACTCGACGTGATTCGCCGCATTCTTGCCGACGTTGAGGTGAATAAAACTTCGCAGAACTATCTCATCCAGCACAGCGCGGGTTCGGGTAAGACCAATTCCATCGCTTGGCT
>CANPXY010000081.1 GCA_947587115.1 uncultured Bacilli bacterium | reverse complement strand
ATATCCAAAAGTCGCAAATATTGGAAAGACGATCGGAAAGCAAACGGGAAGTCTCTTAGAAAAATATCCAAAAGTCGCAAATATTGGAAAGACGATCGGAAAGCAAACGGGAAGTCTCTTAGAAAAATATCCAAAAGTCGGCGGAATTTTAGGGAAAATCCCCCAAGGAGCTCAAGCGATTAAGGGGCTTGGGCAATATGCCTCCAAGGTTGCGGGAGGTCTTGGCGGAGTTTCAAAATTGGCTAAAGGTGTTCCCATTTTAGGAGCATTGTTGAGTGCGGGAGGCGAGGGATTAGCCTATCAAGCGGAAATTTCCGAATACGAAGACGAACTTAAGAAAAGAGTCGAAAAAGGAGAATTAAACCAAAAACACGCCGATATGCTCTTGGAGACGCAAAAAGACAAAAAGAAAAAAACTCACTTGGGTTCTTTCGCTGGCGGTTCAATCGGTTCAATTATCGGCGGGGCATTAGGCTCTTTTATCCCGATTCCTGGAGTAGGGACAGCCACAGGAGCAATTCTAGGAGGCATGGTAGGTGATTGGCTAGGGGGAAAAGTCGGCAGATTATTTGCAGATCATACCGATGGGGTTAAAGAAGGGTATCAAACAGTAGAGGCTTTTTATAACCGTGGTTTATACGATAAAGAAGTTGAACCAGGCTATTTGGTCACTTACGATGAAAACGATAAGGAAGTTTCCCGCAGAGCTCTTGACTTAACCAGCGAAATGGATAAAAAACTTTGGACTGATACTTTAGCCACAAAAGGCATAAACACTAAAATAAGTGTTAGAAATGGCATATTGGAACACGAGCAAAGAACTGGTTCAGCCGTTGTTTCAAAAGGTGTTTTTGATAAAGAGGGAAAATTTCTTGGAGAACCCAAAAAGGTTCAACATAACGGCACAGATGTAGCGTCCACAATGGCTTATAAAGGTGAGGGATACGTCAGAATTGCGGACTCAAAGGGCAATGAGCAAACCATCGAATATGACCTCGAAAACCCCGTTGAAAAAGCTATGTGGTTATCCGCCGATGAGAGATACCGTGAACGGCTTAAAAAACGACGGGCGGATCAGGATAAAGCGAAAAGGCAGAAGGAAAATCCGCAACCCGTTGAAAAGAAAAGATTTTGGAGTAGTGTTAAAGAAAGTGTCGGCAAAGTAGTTCCTTTTGTAGGAGCTAGTGAAGTGGCTGGCGAAGTTGGAAAATCCTTAGCTAATTCTATTGCCCCTAAACCTGATACCACGAGTGGAGAAGTATTGAACAGCAACGGGAGAAGTGAAAAAATCAATCAGACCAAACCCGTGATCAATTCTCAAAATATTGTTAAAGGCGGGGACTCCACCGTTATCAACAATAGCAATCAATTTCCTACTAACGCATCTCCTTCTAATAGCTATAGAAGTTTACTGTCTGATGGGTTGCGAGACTCGATAGGAAGTTTTTAGCTACATAGGGACAAATTGTCCCCAGATAGCTAGTCTGATGGGTTGCGAGACTCGATAGGAAGTTTTTAAGCCGTTTTCCCTAATTTGTCTTTTTGAGTAAAATCGGCTATAATTGAAAATTAAGCGTTTTGACGCTATTTTATAAAGAAGTCGATTAATTCCTTAACTTTCTTTTTAGGTGTGTTTAAATGGCTATTTTAACCCTTTTACTAGGGGTATTTTTACATGCCACTTGACAAAAGTCGATTTTTCGCTTACAATTTTAGGAAAATCATGTTTTTTTAGGAGCAAGAATGAAATTATCTGCAGATACAATCAAAATTCTCAAAAACTATTCAGATATTAATTCAAACATTATTTTTAACCCTGGTAATAAATTAGCCACAAAAAATGAGCCTCCAACTATTATTTCCGAGGCGATCGTTAGTGAAAATTTCGAGAAAAAATTCGGAATCTATGACTTAAAAGAGTTTTTGAGCATATTGGCGATGTTTTCCAATCCATCTTTGGAATTTTCCGATGACTACGTGACGATTACCGATGACGATGACCCTACGATTAAAACAAAGTATTGGAGAACTGCCGAGTCGAATCTTACCACAGTTCCTGTGTTGAAAAAATTACCCGATCCGCAAGCTTCTTGGAAATTGTCGGCTATTAATCTTCAAAGAATCGAAAAATCCAGTGCAATTTTGAAGTCCCCAGACGTGGTTTTCGAGGGCAATAAAGAAACCCGTAAAATCACCGCCAGAGTCTGCAATCTAAAAAATGGGCAAAACAATAACGACTTTTTACAAGTATTGGATGAGAATTACGAGGGGGAAAATTTTTCCGTTCATCTTACCCAATCGAAGTTTATTATTATCAACGCCGACTATAAAGTCGATTTGATCGCAGATAAACTTATTCGTTTAACATGTGAAACCATGCCTTTGACTTACTATATCACTAAAGACATAGACTCTTACTAAGAAAAAAGAAAAGTTTATTTTCGGGGATAAATTACGAATTATAAAGGGATTTCCCCGAAAATAAACGGGTAAAGGTATTTTTAGAAAAATTACTTGGTATAAGGAGAGTGGTGAGTGGAAAGTCGGGTAAATGAAACAATTGAAAACGCTGATAGCGGAAAAATCGGAAACTCTTTTTTGTGGGTTGAAAAGTATAAACCAAACAAGGTAAGTGAGTTGATTGTCCCGCAGACGATTAAAAACCGTCTAAGCGGTTATGTGAAAAACCGCAATATGCCCAATTTGATTTTCGCTGGTAGTGCGGGGGTGTCAAAAACCGTTTCCGCAAGAGCTTTAGTCAAAGAGCTTGGCTATGATTTCATGATGGTTAACGCAAGTCTCGATAATGGAATCGACACGCTTAGAAATCAGATTCAAAGTTTTTGCACCTCGGTTTCCTTTAATGGGGACTTAAAAGCGTTGATTCTCGATGAGGCGGATTTCTTGAATCCTACGAGTACACAACCCGCTCTTAGAGGTTTCATTGAAAAGTTTACAAGTACTCGGTTTATCATGACTTGCAACTTTCCCAATCGGATTCTCGATCCTATTAAAAGTCGATGCACGGTAATTAATTTCGAAATACCTCCTGAGGAAAGAGAAACTCTTTTAAAAGAAACGGCTAAAAGAGTCTTTTACATTCTTAAAAATGAGGGAGTGGCGTTTGATAAAAAGTTGGTAATGGGAATTATTATCAAAAATTTCCCTGATTTGAGAAAAACCTTAAATTACCTTCAGGCTTTAGCCACAAATAAAGTTATTGATGAGACGGTTGTGGACTCGTTGCAGAAAGCGTCTACAAACTATGAAGAATTAATGGGCATTTTGAAAGTCAAAAATTTTACAGAAATGCGAAAATGGGTGGCGATGAATCGGGAAACCGTAGCGGATAAGATTTTTACATGGATGTACCACAATGCCCACAAATTTATGGTAGAAAGTTCTCTCCCGCAATTGGTTCTCACGACTGCCGAGTATCAGTATAAACAGGCTTTTGCCATTGATCGGGAAATCAATGTCTCGGCTTATCTTACGGAGGTGATGGCTAATTGCGAGTTCAAGTAAAAGAGCAAGTTAAAGATGATAAGGAAATCATCTTAAACGAAAAAGGGGAATTTGTCGAAAGGGTAAAAGAGAAAACCTCTTTAGAAGAACTTAATCAAAAAGTCACTAAAATCAGCCCCTTTGATTTTGTTAATGCGATTAATTACTCGAAAGCTAATTTATTTCCTGTGGATGATTTTAGTGGTATTCGTAGTGAAATTCCCACTAATCAGTACGCAAGGTTTATTATCAATAAAAGTTTAAGCTATTTTCCTGATACAATTGCTTTTGCCAATATCGCCAACACCTCTTTAGGAGAAGTGCCTCCTTATAGTCACTTTGATTTTTTGCGGTTTACCGTCTCTAAGAAAAAACGCTTTTCGAAGTGGTTTAAACCGATTGACTCCGAGGCTTTGAGGGTGTTGTGCGAGTATTTTAATGTCAATCGTCAAAAAGCCGAAGAGTATCTAAAAATTTTATCAAATACAGAAGTTAACGCTATTAAAAAGGAATTTTCAAAAAATGGACGAGAAAGAAAATAAAAAGATCGATGAAATCGGAAAAGAAATTGAAAAGCAAGTTGCTGATAAAGACATGGAAAAAATCGAGTTGCCGATTTCTTTAGCCCCTAACGAATGGGAAGTGGTCGTAGAGTGGATGATTCGGTTTCCCTATGAAGAGGCAATTTCGATTGCTCGGAAAATAGATGAAAACGCCAAAAAACTAGCCACAGAAGAACCTGAAAGTGGGGTATACACTTTGGTACTTTCGATCCACGAATGTGATAAAATCATGTTTTCTTTAGGGCTAGCTCCTTATTACCTTGCTAGTGAGGCGATTACGAAAATCTACAATCAAGGAATTAAAGAAATCAACGAAAAAAGAAAAGACTTGCAAAATTAAAATTAGCCCCCATATAATAGGGTATTGAGAAAACGTAAAACTTAAAGGAGTAAAGGTTTAAAATGGTTGAAAATTCTTTTGTAAAGGCTTTGAGAGACGGTATTAGCACGGTCTATAAAAATAATAAAATTTTAGCGGTTGGCATTGATGTTTTGCCCGTGAAAGGTAAAGAAGAAAAGGACGTGGCTAATATCATTATCAATATTCCTTTCATGGTTA
>CANPXY010000080.1 GCA_947587115.1 uncultured Bacilli bacterium | reverse complement strand
GCAATCGGGGGATCAATGACGGGTTCACCCGTATGTTCTACTCCTCCGAGCATACTGGCAAGCATTTCCAACCCCCTATCGACAATTCGGTTATGCGTTCTTACGGACTCTTTTATCTTGCCGTCTTTACCGACAACATCAATAGATACTTGCCCTATCATACGGAAAGCGTCTTTAAAAGGAGATTTTTTAATTTTTCCTTTATAATCAACTTTTTGCCCATTTTTGATAATTTCAAGCCCCTTATCGCTTGTTTTTGAATGTTCTTTAATCAGCATTGTTTTAAAGTGAAAACACGAAGTTTTTAAGAAAATTTAGTTATTAGTAAATAAAAGATTGTCAAAAAGCTCCTACCTTTTTCCTTCGTATGATTGACTTTAAAACTTGGCAAAAATTAACCGAATCGCTTAAAGAAGACAATACCACCAAAGTTGATAAATTCGAAAGTCTGATTTCTCTCCACAGGATCACGTATAATGGAAAATTTCGAGAAGAAGAAATCACCCAAGCAGATCGTGAATTTCTAGTAGGGATGTTTGATACTCTCAAGTATCTTAAACAAAAGGTAAATGTTTTTAGTGCCAAGTACAAAGCTATTCATTTTTCAATTGCCTACTTTGGAAAAAGTCAATGGGCTTGCTCAATCACCTCTAAAGATGGCAGAGAGGTGACTAAGAAATTTCAAATTACCGAGGGGAAAGTCAATCCCATGATTGATATTATTAAAAAAGCCCTGGATGTCCAAACTTTTAAAAACATCCTTCCCGTGGAAAGAGTAAAGTAAAGAAAAATGAATTTCGGGTTTAAAAATTTTTTAAAAGAAAAACTCCCTCTTGAAGAGTCGGTAATTTCCAAAAAAACTCTTGAGACCAAAAAAGGCTTGATGAAAGAGCTATCAGACTTTCTTCAAGAGGTAAGTTTTGTACAGTCATCAGGAAGTCATTTTATTTCCACTTCTATAGATGACTCTTCAAATATCGTTCTTTACTTTGAGGAAACCCCTACTGAAGAGACAGAAAATACTGATAAAGTACATGTAAGCGTTTATGCAAGGGTTTTCAACCATTTACCCTCAATTTCTCTAAGCCCGTGGAATATTGATAATTTGGTAAAAATTTTTTCCGACTCCTACCTTTTAGCCAACTACGATCTAAAAGACGTCTTGGATAAAAAATTGACAGACCAAGCCAATAGTGCAAATCGGCTTATTGGGGCTAATTTCAATTTTGGCTACGACAAATATTTGTCATTTATTTTCACTACCGAGCTTTTTAACCGATATACCGCTGGAATAGAGGATAAGAAAAAATATCCCATTGAAATCAAAAAAACAGAAAAAGGCTATAAAATCACTCTTAAACCTATCGGTTATTACTCAGGAAGTAAATTATTGCTATCTTTGGAAATCATTGACAATATCTTATATGGGGATATTTCATATAACGGTTTAATCTGTTTTGGCTTTACTTTAAGTCAAGACAATATCCAAGAGATAAAAGAGAAAATTCTAAAATCTATTCAGGAATTTAACAAGACTAAAGATATAAACAAGATTGTTGCTAACTTGCAAGAAAAAGAATAATAAGAAAAGACTATGGAATCGTTTAATCAATTTTCAAGAGTATTCACTGAAGAAGTGGAAAACGCCAGTTTAAGCGTTTTAGAAGAGGCTATAAACACTCATTCAACACACATTGAAGATTATATTTTTAAGGCGGGTAAAGAGGGCTTAAAAGGCGTTTTAGAGGGGTTATCAAGTATTACCAAGAGTCTTGAAGAAAAAGAACCGTCTCGGCATCTATCGACAAAAATTGATGGATGTGTCCATGGTGACACTCTTGTGGTTACTACAAAAGGACCAAAAGCAATTAAATCTCTTACCAATGACGATTTTGTCGCCACTTTGAATCCGAAATCCAAGAAAATTGAATTTGTTTCCAATACGATTCCAAGAGGATTTTTCGGAAGTAAAAAATGGGTAAAAGTTTTGTTTAAGAACCGTGGGAACGTGATTTGCACGGAAGATCACCCCTTTTTAGAGGAGTCACTTCATTATCGACCTGCGGGTAAATTGTCAAAAAGAACCCGACTTTTCCCCTTAGACGAAAAAGAGAGGGTAGTCATTTCTGTAAAACCTCTTAAAGAGAAGTTTCAACAATTCGATTTGACTACGAAAAATGAAAATTTCATTATCAGTGTTGGTGGTACTAACGTTGTTATTCACAATTCTCCAGCCGTTTTTTTAATCCGTGGGGAAAATGGATTTGCGGTAGCTACAAAAAGTCTTTTTAACAAAACCAATCCTAAAATCAATTATACCATCCAAGACATTGAAAAAAACCACGAAGGCTCTTTAGGAGAGACGCTTAAAGAAGTGTTAAAATATTTTTCGAAAATCACTCCTCGAAACCCTAATAAAGTTTATCAAGGAGACCTTCTTTTCACGGAAAAAACTAAAAAGCATTTTCAAAAAGACGGAATAAACTTAATTGGTTTTTGCCCCAATACCATTTTATACGCTATTGGAGAAAATACCAAAGAGGGGAAAATGATTGAATCGGCTAAGATTGGTTTAGCCATTCATACGGAATACGATTGGGACGGTGTCAATCCAAGCACATTGAGGGTTTCGAAATACGGAATTAGAAAAGATGAATTTACCCCTTCGAAAGATGTTTTTTTAATTGATACGGTTAGCAATCTTGTTGACAACGGGGCAAGAGCGGTTTCCGCTAGCGAAGTCTCCAAAATCCATGACACTATTCGAGATATTCAAAAGCTCGAAAAATCCTTGGATTGGAAAATACTGAAAGAAAATCCCGAATTTGCACTAAGCTTAGTGACTTTTGTCAACTCTTATATTCGTGAAAACCGTCCCTATCCCGAAACGGATAAAATGGTTTTTGACTATGGAATTTGGATGGGCAACCAAATAAAAGCCGAGCAAAACAAGCGGAAAACAGAAAAGGGAAAACAAGCGGTATTTGAAAAGTATAATCCTTTTATTGAATACGCAGGTAAAAATACGCAAAACGTCTTAAAGCTTTTTTCCATATTCAAGAAAATCACAAGTGCAAAATTAGCCTTAGTAAAAAGTCTTGAAAAATATTCTCCTTATCAGAAATTTGTCACCTTGAAAACTGGAGAATTGCGAAATACAGGTTCTGAAGGATATGTGCTAACTGATACAGGGGCAAAAGGCACAAAATTAGTCAATCGACTGGAATTTTCCCTTTTGAATTTTTCAGACAAAGTGCAAAAAGGTTGGGAAAAGTGAATGTTAAACCCCTTTATTTCAAAGGGGTTTTTAATTCCTTACAATCAAGAGCTTATTTGTTTTCAATGGGCAATAGGGATGGTACTTCGTGCAACGGAAAAACCTTCACAAGCAACGTAAGCGGGAATACTTCTGATTTCTTGACGGATGACGTATCTGTAATGTGGATTTGCGTAAGGTGTTGCTGAGGTTAGCCCGTCTTTAAAAGCCTCTTTATAGACTTCCTCTTTTTTCCTGGAAAATAAACCTCTTTCCGTGGCAATTTTCAAAGCGATTAATTCCTCTATAGACGGAATTTCACAATACGGAAAAATTTCTAAAAATAATTCCACAAAACATTTAATGTTCTTTTCCCCACGAAATGTCTTTAATTCCTCTTGGGAATACTTTCTAAGAGGTTTTTCAAATATGTCAATCATTCCCACATCAGTTTTAACAATTGTATCAGGAAAATAAGGAGGAGTTTCGTAAAATTTCTCTGATGGGGTAGTTCCGTCTAATTCAATGGAAAAGTATCTTGCCATGTTATGAATATTTTCATAATCTATATCGGGAGCTTTGAAAGTTGATAATCCATTTTTTGATTTTACTCTTAATACATCTCCAATAAAGGTGTCTGTTTCGAGACGAGTAATTTTTATTTCCAATGGTTGCATTTTACTGATTTCCCCCGTCTAACACCACTTTGGTGTCTAAAGAGACTTTATCCAATAGACGATCAAACAACTCTAAGGCATATTGCGGATATTCACAATTGACTAATTCCATATAGCGAAGTTTAAACATAATTCCGTCAGGGAATCTCAATAAAAACCGATTTTTGTTACAAAATTCCTTGGCGTATTCATTAAGCTTTTCATGGTTATCCACACTTAGCATAACGGTAAAAATATGCGGAGCAGAATGATAACCCTTAACATTATTTCTGATTAAACCTTTTTCAAAGGCTTTAGAAAAGGCTTTATAGACAGCTTTTTGAAATTCCGTGACGTCTTTAAAAGGAATAATCTTTTTAACTGTTTCGATAAACGCTTGAGGCATTGTCTTAAAAGAATATCCTAAAAGAGGATTTTCACGATATGAAAAGCACACCCCCATGTCAAAATTAATAATAATGGCGTGAGCGGTAAAAAGTGTATAATCAGGAATGAAGTCTTTAGATTCTTTAGATTCAAAATGATTATAAGTGAATAAGTCTTGAACACTATCGAAAACCACTTTAAAGTGCGTCTTTGGATTTTTTTCTCTTAATGTCTTAATTTTATCAATAACGATTGACGCATCATAAACTTCTCCCGAATTATACGAAGTTGTAGTAAAATAGATGATAGTATTGCTCTTTTGCACTTCGGGAAAATGAATCATAAATTCAACTTCCGTTTC
>CANPXY010000079.1 GCA_947587115.1 uncultured Bacilli bacterium | reverse complement strand
GACTTAAGTGCGAATATTTCTAAAGCCAATCGGCAAACACAATTGAATGACGCTTATTCGTATATTGAAAAGGAAAATCCAGGTTCTAGCCCTGGCGGAGTATCTCCAGCACAAATTTCCGACAGTGATTGGCAAAAGCAAATTGATAGTGCTTACCAATACACGGTTAATGAAATTGATCCAAAAGGAAGTTCTAAAGTAGGCGATACAAGTCAAATTTCAGATGTTTTGGACTTAAGTGCGAATATTTCTAAAGCCAATCGGCAAACACAATTGAATGACGCTTATTCGTATATTGAAAAGGAAAAATAAGAAAAATTCACGAAGTTTTTAAATATAGTTTCGGCTTACAGGAACACCCCCTTATATTCCCGTAAGCTGAAAACTTGCTCCTTAAACCTCTGAAAGAGATTAAGTGTTTCATTTACAAGTAAAAATCAATAACCCCCTTTTACAAATTTTTGCTTGTAAATTACTCTTTCAGGGGTTTCTCTTTTTAACTTCTATCTGATTGCCAAAGTTTATATTTCACTAATCCTTCTAAACCGCTGACAGTATTATTAGTAAACATCTTTACGAGAAACTCTTTAGAGTAGCCAGAAAGAATCGCCTCGTTAACGTCTTTAGCGGTTATATCGTTATCCCAAATAGCCACGGAAAACCCAGCTTTAAGCATTTTTTCTACATTTTTCGTCACCTCTCGATTTCTTTTTTCATTATCGGGAACGATGATCACACGTGATTGTAACGATTTTAATGTGGGATTATCATATGAAGAGCCTAAAACAGCTATGGCGTTAGGTAAAAATAAGCTATCAAAAATGCCTTCTGTAACAAATATCGGTTTTTTAAAATCGACTTTATCAAGTCCAAATATTAATCGTTCTTTGGAATTTTCCACAAACGAAAGAGTGATAAACCTGTATTTGTGATCACAAGGCTTTATGGCACGGGATTGTACTCCAAGAACTTTTCCGTGGACATCCATAATTGGAAAAAGAATCCTGGAGTCCGCTATAAATTTACTATCAGGTTTGAAAAATCCTGGTTTAACTTTGTTTACCCAGTCTTTGAAATTTTCCACAAAATAGATTAAAGACAATTTCTCAGAAGGGCATTTTCTGCCATTGACATAAACTCGTGCCACGTGATTTTTGGGTAATTCGTCAATCGTGGGCAATCCGTCTAACACTGCGTCTTTAACCAACTCTATAGTTTTTTTAGCTCTTAGGAATTGGGTGCGTAAAGTTTCTTCTTGATTTTTTTCAATGAGTTTTTCTTTTAGAGTCTCCATTACGAATTGTCTGTAAAGGCTTTTATCAAAATGCTTTAAAAAATGGGAAAATGAAAGAGAAACCCCGCAATTATGACACTTGTAGATAAGACGGTTTTCCCCTTCAAAAAAATATCCACGGGCTTTTTTGCTGTCTTTTTTCGAATCTCCGCAAATTGGGCAAGAAAAGTTGTATACCCCTCCTTTTTCAGAAAAATTCCTCAATTGCGGGGATATACGGTTTAAAAAAATTCTCTCAAGATACAAGCTCATCGGATAACCTTAAGATGGAAAGGGGAAAATTATAATCCCCCCCCCCCATTTTTCTTTTATCACTCACGGATTCCTAAAAATCCAAGACCTACCAAGTAGCTATACATGAAAAATGTGATAGTGAAAACTACACAGCATATTCCCGCAACCCATCCGAAAGTACTTGGTTCACACGTGGTAAGAAGATAGAAACTTAATATTCCTAGTGGGGAAACCCTTAGTAATGCCCTTAGTAATGCCCTTAGTAATGCTATAAAAGTTTCTTTCATAATTTTAATCTCCTTAAAATTTAACTTTCTATGTTTATTATTCTAGCACGTTTTTTAGAATTGTCAAGTAAAAAGCTCTTAGGATTTTCCCTAAGAGCCATTAGTAGTTTTCCTAATTGACTTTTTCTTATAGTTTCTTAATCAAATCAGAAAGATAGTTTTTTAAGGTGATTCTATAGTCTAAATTTATTGTAATGTCTCCATTAGTGTCGTCAAAATTCGTGTCGATAGTAATGTCAAGAACACCATTACGAATTGTAAATCTTATTGTATCGTTATATCCGTCATTAGGTGTTGAAAATCGTAAACTACTTTTATTACTACCGGCATTCAAGAAAGCGATAAGTGTATTAACATTGTTTTTAGTAAGAAAGAAATCCCCGATCATGTCATCGTTGGGGTTGATAATTCTAATCGAGACACTATCGGTATATAATCTGACAATCAATGAGTCAGGAGCGTCAGGATCAAAGTCTGGTAAATCCCAAATATTGTCATTAAAAATATCAAGTCTAAAACCGTCTTTATCATTAATGCTAAGTGTTGAATAACTCATTTTTAATCTCCTTTAAATTTCTAACTTTCATCTAACTTTCTATGATTGATATTATACCCTAGAAAAAGTACTTGTCAAGGGTCTTTTTTATTAGGAATATCCCTAATGACGATTAGGATTTTCCCTAATTGACAAAAATAAAAGAGCTCTTTTCAATAGAGCTCTTTTGTAAAAAATTCTTTTTACGAATACGAATCTTTTAGCTTAATGCCTGCGGGTAATGTCGGCAATTCAATAAACGGATAATCCTCTTGCTCGGTTATGTCTCTAAGAGCTTGCCGAAATTGTTTAATTTCTTTTATTTTTTCGGGATTATATTGATCGCTTTCGGGATCGTTCAAGGGATAATCAGGTTGCAAGAGATAATCTGTTCCTGAGAGAAGTTTTTCCCTTTCTCGGCGGATTTCCGCATCTTTCATCTGATACTTTTCCTCAGGAGTGGGTTCGGGCGGCACATATACTTCATATTCACCCGTGACTGGATTTCTGATATGCTCTTTTCCATCCACGTTTCCAAGTAAAAGATGATAGATGTCATTGGGGATTTCGTAGTAACCCTTATCCAAAAGCTCTTGAACTTCTTTTGGTGTTTTTTCTTCTTTCACATAGGTTTCACATCTGCGACCATTCTCATCAAATCGGATAAGGTAGGTAAATTCCATATTGGAATTAGTGGTAAAATCGCTTGATATGGTCGGGGACTCAAATTCATCAAATTCAGACATTTTTAAACTGTTCCTTAAAAGATTTTTATTGTTAGGCTAATTAGGGGGAAAATTTTCAAAAATACGCTTAGGGCACTACAATGAGAAAAGAAATTTTGTATCTTGTAGTTGACTAAGTCAACTACAACTATTCTTACTTAAAAACTTTTATAAAAAATTCTACAACTTCTTTAATTTCAAGGAAATAAACACATGAACGGGATTAAAGAGGTTTTATCCAAATACTATAATAAAACATCCCCATCTTTTACCTTTTTATTAGAGGAATATAACAAAAATGGTATATCTGGGCATGATCGTGGGGAAATAAGCGGTTGGATAAGAGACGCAAAAAGTGGGCTTACTTTGCAATTCGGGAGAGTTTTTGATTGTGGAAAATGCTGTTGGTACAACGTCAAATTACCAAGAACTTTTACCACAATGATTTCCGTGCTCTCAACAGTAACAGAGTATCACGCTAATAAAGCCACGGATGTTGGAATCGACAAATTCTCAAAAGGCAATTGCTCAGTAGTTGATGTGGGAGATCATCTTAATGTTTCTAATATTTGGGTAGGAGCAAATTTCGGTAGTTGTTGGATAGCTATCGGAATCACCTAAATTATGAAATAATCTTGACAAATACTTCTTAGTGGAATATAATGATTAGATTGATTTCTTATCTTGTACTCGACTAAGTCGAGTACAACTTTTACTTAAACATTTTTCGTTTTGCTGTAGGAGTTTTGTGATATGCCTACAACAGACGCTCTTAAAATCACTTCTAAAGAAGATTTTGAAACCCAAGTTAAAGACGTTATTGGAAAAGTAATTAAAGACGTTTCCATTAATGATATTACTTTAACTTTTTCTTTTACGGACGGTTCTTCTAAAGAACTTAAAATTTCCCTAGATTCTTTTGTGGAAAGTCTTAAAAGTCAATTTTTGCCTTTAAGCGGTGGTACTGTTACTGGCGACCTATCAGTAAGCAATAACGTCACTATTGAAGACGCAACGAAAATGACTTTTAAAAATTGCTCTGAGGGTTATTTGAAATTTAAGCATAAGAGCGGTTATCACATTGGGGAATTTTACACCTCAGGCTTAAAAGAAATAGTATTGATGGCGGGACTTAATGATTCAAGCGAACACGGTTCATTAATTGCTTTAAGACGTGCGGATTATGCGGAGGGATCAAACGATGGTACTATTCTTTTACGTGCTAGGGGAACGGATAATAAAGCTGCAGAAATGCTATTGAATTCTTATGGCAATTTATACTGGTGCAACCATTTAATTGCTGACAAAAATGGATTGGTAAAAAGTTGATAAAATAGATGAAAAACTTAGATTGACTTTTTTACAAGGATATTTGAAATGCTATTTGATATTTCATATCTTGTAGTCAACTAAGTTGACTACAACTTTTACTTAAACAATTTCTTCACAACTCCCTTAAAAAAGATAAAGGGAGTTGAGTGATGAGTGTAACTGTTAGCGACATTGTCAAACTTCTTTGGACCAAAACGAAAAATCTTACCAAAGGAGGTACTTTCCCCCTATCGACTCCTCTAATTTTAAAAGAGCAGTATGTCGATTTTACCCATTGCCCTATTAGATTTCATGATGATAAAAATGTGATTAGGGGTTCAATTTACGTC
>CANPXY010000078.1 GCA_947587115.1 uncultured Bacilli bacterium | reverse complement strand
CCGCTAGTTCCCATAACACCTTGAACATCTAACGTGGTAGCGGTTTCCGAGAAATTCTGAATATTCACAGACGGTTGCAATGTGTCAAAGTTGATAATGGTTTCCAGCGTATAGAAACCGTCTCCGCAGTAACCGCTTAAATTGGCTTTATTCTCGCTTCCAATATCGACAATAAAGTCGTTTAAGGTACTTTCTTTTACCGTAAATTTCCCTACCAAGGCGTTTAATGGAATACCATTAAAGACCAAAATGGATTCATCTGTGTAGAAAATGACATTGGATAATTGCTCAGAAGGGATTTCTTTAAGACGCAATTCCGTATTAGAAACCACTTGATCAATAACACCTATGACGTTTCCGTTAATGTCGTAAAGTGTATCGCCACTCTTTAGTTCTTCAGTAAAGAAAGTGTTTGTGCCATAAACAGTAGTGGTGTTGGTTGTTACTGATAAAGTTCCTTGAGTTGTATTTTGCTCGTTGATGGCGTTGGGGTTATCATAAGCAATTGTCGCCGTCATCCCTTGGGTTAATCCGTGCATTGGGCAATAAACCCTTACCAAAGAACTTCCTTCAACCGTTTGGAAAGAATTTACATCCAGATACTTGGGAGCGGGTGTGTTAACTGTAAATTCCACGTCTCCTATAATTCGATCATTGGTAACGGAGTCAGAAACAAGGAAATTCGCCCGATATATTGTACACATCAAATCCTGATTCTGATTTGGTGTCCAAGTCGAGGCGTTAGAAGATTTCAGGAAAGTTCCCGAATAACACTGTTTATTGATATAGGTTTGAGTATTCGGGATAACGTCTCCCACATTGGCAATCCAAACGGTATAGTCGTTGGAGTCGCTTAAAAGCACTATGGCGTATTCTGTAGTATCTTCAACGTAAACGGGACTTTCGAAAGTAAAGGTTGTAGGAGTATCGTACATCTGAGTTGTGACGGTGTCTCCATTTTCGTCCACATATTGCACCTCATCACCACTAATGTTTACCTGATCGGGGTTAAGAGTAACCTCGCCAAACGGCAAAACCTTATTTGTTGGAATTCCGTTTTCAACTGTTCTTACTTGCAAGCTAACAGGTAAGGGATTGGCGGTTGACGGTTTCGAGGCAAAATAGATGTCAACTTTGGTTAAGAAACACCCGCCTTTTACGCCTGTGAGGAAAGTTTGTGCAATCGGATCGTAGTAAAGAAGTTTCGTCTCGTCTTTAACCTCTTTAGTACTCCAAGAGCCTCCTGAGATTGTCCGTGAATCCGTAACTGTGGTTTGAGTGACTACGGCGTTTCTAACGGCGTTAATATCTTTTTGCCGAGTGTAAAGAACGCCTTTAGCAGAATAAGTTGCGTAATTTTGACTAGAAGGTTCTCCGGTCGTTTCGCTTAAAGAAAAGACTCTATCTCCGCATTTAAACCTTATCACAGGTTCAGGATTTTCACTTTCCGAGTATTTCACAAGAGTTTCATCAGGAATCCAAAATGTAAAATACAATTCTCCTGAATCGTTTGTAATTAAAGGTTCGGAATAGTGTGATTTATTGCCCTCGGCAAAAGTTACCACGCCACTAGCACCACTGATAGAACCCGTTACTGTTTCACCTACGGAAAAACTTCTACCGCTTGAAATCTTTAATCCGTTCACATAACGGTCTCCTTCAATCGGAGTAGTTCCCCCGTCTTTAATGTTAACCACATAAAGGATGTCGCTAACTTTTGTGGAATCGTTTTTGGTTTGCCCTTTGAAAGTTCCTACTACTACAGCCGTGATTCTTGAGTCACTTCCCGTGATAATATCGCCCGCTTGCAAGCATGTTCTATCTGTCAACTCACTCCAGTGCGAGTATTTTGTAGTAAGAATCTTGCGAGCCTCGCTATCGCCGTCAAAAGCCGATAGCGAATCACTGTCAAAATTGGCATCCGTGTTTTTGGTAATTTCTATGACACTGGCAGGTGTACACCAATAATCGACCGCTACATTGTCAAAATAGGGATAAAATCTCGTAAACGGTTTTAACCCTTTTACCTTAACCAGTATCGTTCTACTTCTTAGATAAGGAATATCCGTAGTGGCGACAATTCTATCTCCTACCACTTCATAGTCAATCTTGGATGTTACGGTTGTTTTAATTCCTTCTCTTGACTGCCCAAGTTGCAAGGAATAAGTCGTGGTGTACTCCATAGTATCGGTTCTTACCGTGGCATGATCCCACCATCTGCCGTTATTATAACCACTCCATTCCTGCCCATAGGCTACCCAACGATTTCCTTCTTTAAGGGTTTTTGAAGATGTCGATGATGTCACTCCCGTCCACGTGGTTTGCCAAGAGTTCCAGACAGTTCCCTCAAGTTGCTTTTTGGTTTCCAGGTAATTTCCTTCAACGTTGGTGACATTGTCGGCAAGATACTTGGTTTCGAACCAATCGTCTGTTGCGGGTGTCAAGCTCATCTTGGCAACAAAAGCCGTCACGGAAAATGGATTGATGTTTGTAATTCTTGAACCCGACAATTGCTCTACGATTGGCACATGAGGAGTAACCGGATCAAGAGGCAATGTGAAGACTTTTCCGTAGGCTTGATAGTTGTTAGAGAGTCTATACTGATCTTGGGTAGCCCTGGAGGTAGCATACGAATACTCTCTAAAACCTAGACAATTTTGGATAAAAGGCGGTCGGCAAATCCCATTTTCCCTATCGTAAGAGCAATGAATAGCGGGATTTCCCGTATCTTCTAAAGTTCCCGTCTTAAAATTATCCACAACAAAACCTTGCTTAAAACGGCTTAAACCTTCGCTATCGGTGATTTCCATCGACTCGGTTTGTGTTTCAAGTAAGGATAGTGTGGTATAATCTTCAAGCCGATCAATACGATTTTCCAACACACCAATATCTCGCATGGTATAGCGTTTATTGTCGGTCATCACCACACGAACAGAATCTTTGGAAATATCCGCAGTATAAGGGCTTAAGGAAATATCGTAAAGTTTCATCGCAAGAGTAGGAGTCTCTCCGCTAACGGGAGTTAAAGAAGAAACCCCTTTAACGACTTTGAATTTCCCTGAGTAGTCAAGAACCACGGCATCTTGTCTGGCGAGATAATAATCGTAACCTACTTGAACCTCCGTGCCGTTTTTGATGATAAAGGGTGCGGAAGTCGTCTCCCCGAAAATATCAGGTCTGAAATCTAAAACATCGCTTAGTCGCAATCCGTTGTAGGATGGAATATCCTCATAGCGAACTCCATCGTAGGAATCGACCGAATAGTAGTCTCCGATTTGCCCGTGTTCAAAATAATAAAAGCATACTCTTACCCGCCCTGAGGGGGCGGAATAGCCTTTTTTAAGAACCAATTTGGACTCATCGTAGTAGTAGTCGGTTTGCCCCGTGGAAAGATCGTAGCGATCTGTGATGTCAATAGGAGTTACCGTTGGATCGTTAAAGCTATTTGAGTCAAACCCGTTTCCGTATTGCAAGACTTGCAAAACCCGATAAGCGTCTACCACGCCTAGGGAGATTGTGGGTGCTGTCGCTTTTTCTTTATCCGTTATGTCAAGGGTTTTATATCGACTTGTTTTACTTCTTCTATTGGCAACATTGGCGATTTTTCTTACCGAGGCAATAACGCTAAAATCGTGCCTATTAATTTCTGTTCCTGCGACTCTAATGGTGCATACCGTGTTGCTGGATGATCCATAATCAACTGTAAAAGGAACGAGTTTTTTAGTTGTTTTATCAATAACGATTAAAGCGGAATTGTCATCCAAATTGGTGAAATTTTCTGTTGAACTTTTCAGTGAAAAGTTCAACAGAGTATCGTGTCCATTTATGGTAGTGGAAATATGACTGATTTCTTTAGAAATCACATAATCCATCTCGCTGGTATCAACCGTCTTGATAAAAGAGTTGGGAAGTGTGAGAATACTGGATAGGTCTTGCGGTTCATAGACGCTGGTAAAACACCGAGAAAAAGCTCCTTGCTCGACTTTTCCACTTCCTTTTATATCCAAATCGTTTTGTCCAAGGACTTTTTCAACCTTAAAGTAGTTTGAACCGCTCTTGATATAGTCGCCATCTCCTAACTCATTTCGGAAAGTCGTTCCGAATCCTTTAATCTTGTTGACATCTTGCGTGGAAATTGAACCCGTGCAAGGTAAAAGATTGCAGACGATATTGGCGGTAAAGAGCTCGCCGTATTTTACACTTTTTGCATTAGCGGAAAAACTATATCCACGATTGATTTCAAGATCATAGATGAAAAGCCGATATATACCGCTTTCACTACTATTGGGTGTTCCCGAATCCCAAGACAATCCTCTTACTCGGCATTTACCGATAACTTTAGCCCCGTCTTTTTCCGACACTCGGCTATCAAGAATCTCTATCCATTCTCCCACGGTTTGAAGTGGGGGAACACCACAGACATTTTCCACTAAAAGATAGTTGCCAACGGTTGGGGAAAGTAATCCGTTATTTTTTGTCTTAAACTCTCGGCTTTTTTCAATTTCCAGCCATGTCGTTCCCAATTTTTCAATTTCAAACCCTCGCACATAGGCTTTCCCGCTTTCCAATCCAAAAGCTATCGTATCGGCGTTTCCACTGTCGAGAATGACTTTGGCAATTGCCGACTGTGTGACGTCACTGGCGTTAATGCAGACTAATTCATCGCTATTGGCAACGGTCTTAAGACCTCCTATGAAAGATATTTGTGCGTCTCCATTA
The DNA here is from genome assembly GCA_947587115.1 of uncultured Bacilli bacterium. GTDB lineage: Bacteria > Bacillota_I > Bacilli_A > RF39 > UBA660 > CANPXY01. Next base: position 483 of record CANPXY010000078.1, on the reverse strand, counting down.
AGATAGCCTTCTCCCGCATTATCAATGGTTACAGATACGACTTTACCGTTAGAAACAATGGCTGTTGCTTTTGCCCCTTTTCCGCTATTAGAGGTTATCAACACTTCAGGGGGACTCACGTAACCGTTTCCGCCGTCAATTAATTCAATACCAACAACTTTCCCTTCTGCGGGATAAACACCGTTATTGAATTTCGGATTGGCGGTATATTCCCAAATCACCTCATTATCGGCAAAGATACCATAATCGACATTAGGAGGAGTGTTGGCGTCTTTTCCGCTATAGCCCGAAGAGGTCGCCACATAAGAGCGGTTTAAACTTTTGACAATATCCCCTACCATATAATAAGTGGCGGGTTTCCACTCTTTTCTGTCGTTACTTCGGTGGTATCTCAAATCATATTTGAAAGGAATGACCGTATAGTCTCCGCTTTCATCATAAGTTCTTCTTGCCAAAGTTTTATCGAGCTCTGAGTACCCTTTG
>CANPXY010000077.1 GCA_947587115.1 uncultured Bacilli bacterium | reverse complement strand
TATTAGAAATAAGATTAATAAATCTTTTTTCTTCATAATATCAAGCCTCCTTTCTAAAAGAAAGTTGGCAAGCACTCAACAGTTAAGTTTCCCTATAAAAAGTATACTATTTTTCACATATAAAAACAAATGTTCGATTAACAGTTTGTAAAAAATATGTAGCCTTGCTCTTATAAAAAGCAGGGCTTTTACATTTTAAAAGAGATGTATTGTAAAGATAAACGAATCATATTCTGAAAAAAATATAGATATGATATAATAAAAGAGGATTTCATCATCAAAGGAGTGATATGATGAATGCAAGAGAACAGCATCCTCAATTTGTCTTCGAAGATTTTATGGTTCAAAAGACCGAAGAAGCACTAGAAGCAAAATTTTTCTATCGAATCGACAATTATCGATTTCAACCAACCGTAACGATACGAAAGGAATATATTACCAATCCGTGTCTCGATGAGGACTTTTTAGATAATTTATTTTTTAACTATGGTATCATCAATGCGATCAATTATTATAAATTAACATGTAGTCCGGAGTTCATCATTGCTTGTGGAGTTCTAGATGATACCCAAAAAGAGTTCTTTAAAAAATTATTTTATTCTGGACTTTCCGAATTACGTTATCGTAATCACTTAGATCTTTCCTATGAAGAATCATTAAAAATTATTACAACTGGAAAACAACGTTCATTCTCTAAACCGATAGATACATTTCATGGCAACTTAATTCCAGTAGGTGGAGGAAAAGATTCCGTCGTTACCTTAGAACTTTTAAAAAAAGAGCAACAAGAGAATCTCTGTTTCTTGTATCAACGTAATATTTATCCCTTAGATGAGGCAAGTAGAAACGTCATTCAAGAGGCGGGATATTCCAAAGAGCAAATTGTAACTTTCGATGTGACGTTAGATCCGTTGATGTTGGAATTAAATAAGCAAGGATTTTATAACGGACATGTTCCATTTTCTGCCAATTTAGCTTTTGCTTCCTACATCATGGCATATTTAAATAATAAAAAATATATTGTTTTATCAAATGAAGCCAGTGCCAATGAAGCCAATGTCAAAGGACAATCGATCAATCATCAGTATTCCAAGAGCTTTACGTTTGAAAAAGATTTTCGTGCTTATACAGATACTTATTTTACACCACATATCCGTTATTTCAGTTTATTGCGCTGTTGGAACGAGTACCGAATTATAGAAGAATTTTTAAAACATCCGAATTATTTGCCACTTTTTCGCAGTTGTAATGTTGGAAGTAAGAAAAATATTTGGTGTATGGACTGCTCAAAATGTCTCTATGTTACGATCATGTTGTATCCTCATATAGGAGAAGATCAAATCAAAGAGATTTTTGGTAAAAATATGTTGGATGATGAAAAGTATCAAGATCTTTTATGTTCCTTGATCGATGAGGACGAAGATAAACCGTTCGAATGCGTTGGAACGAAAGAAGAGATCGATTATGCTTTAAAAAAATCAGTTGAAAAACAGGGCCATTTACCCAAGTTACTCGCATATTACAAAGAGCATTTCTATGATCCTAAAAGACAGTATCATGTAGAAGACTATTTTAATCAAGAGCACTTGATTGAACCAAAATTTTTAAAGATGATGGGGTATGAAGACAATGAAAGATAAAATAATTCAATTTTTAGAAGGGCAAAAGATTTTAATCTTAGGGTATGGAAGAGAAGGGCAATCGGCGCACCAGTTTTTGATCGATCACACAAAGAATACCATCGTAGGGGTTGCAGATCTACAAGAAGTGACACCACTTGTAGAAGTTCCAACTTACTTTGGTCCAGAATATTTAGAAGCGGTTAAAGATTATGATATTGTGATCAAGTCCCCCGGTATCATTATCAAAGATTTACTAGAAGATCGTGAAAAAGAAAAGATCACCTCTCTTACCGATTTGTTTTTGCGCTTTTGTGACAATCCGATTATTGGTATTACTGGGACCAAAGGGAAAAGTACAACCGCCTCTTTGATTCATCACATTTTAACATCGGTGGGACAAGATAATCTTTTGATTGGCAATATTGGTCGACCTTGTTTTGAAGTATTAGACGAAATTCATCCTGAGACCATCATTGTCTATGAACTATCTTCCCATCAATTAGAATTCGTCAAACAAAGTCCTAAAATTGCCATTCTGCTCAATATTTACGAAGAACACTTGGATCATTATTTAAGTATGGACGATTATGTGCAGTGTAAGAAAAATATCTATCGTTATCAGACGAAGGAGGATTATTTGATCTATGGGGATGTTAAAAAGTATTTATCGCCGGAAGAAATTTCCCAAATTCCTTCGACAACGATCGATCTCAATCATAACGATTTAGGAATTGATCCAGATCAGATTAAAACCAAACTCATCGGCGATCATAATAAAAAGAATATCATGACCGCTCTTTTGGCAACGAGGTTAGTAGGAGTAGAGCCGACAAAAGCGCTAGAAACGATCGAAAACTTTACTGCCTTGCCACATCGCTTAGAATATGTCGGAAAATTTAAAGACATCGACTTTTATAATGATTCGATCGCTACGGCCCAAGAAGCAGTAATCTGTGCTATAGAGAGTTTAAAAAATGTCAACACCATCATTATAGGGGGCATGGATCGCGGCATCGACTATACGATCTTGATCCAGTATTTAAATCAAAGCGATATTGAAAATATCATCCTTTTACCAGACACGAACGTTCGAATAAATGCACTATTAAATCATGAAAAAAGCACCAAACATATCGTCATGGTGCACGATTTAGAAGAAGCCGTTCAACAATCTTTTGAATGTACGAAAAAAAATACGACCTGTCTTTTATCTCCGGCGGCAGCCAGCTATGGATTCTATCGTAACTTTGAAGAGCGAGGCGATCACTTCAAAAAGTTAGTAAAGACCTATGGTACAAAAAAGTAATGTAAAGTGATGGCCTTCATAGTAGTGTTCTTCCATAATTGTGCTATAATGAAAGTATCATAAGGAGGAAAAAATATGAAATTGGATGGAAAAGTTGCGATTGTCACTGGTGGAGCAATGGGCAATGGTCGAGGCATAGTCGAAGTATTTTTAAAGTATGGAGCGAAAGTTATTATCTTGGATTATGCCAAAGAACTACAAACGACATTACAAGAATTAAAACAAGAAGGTCATGAAGTGATCGGTTTTGAAGTAGATATTAGAAATAAGGAATTGGTAGAGGCAGCTGTTTCTAAAATTAAAGAATTATATTCAAAAGTAGATATTCTAGTCAACAATGCTGGTGTTTGTCAGATGGTATCTTTTATGGATATGACCGATGAAGTCCGTGATTTTCACTTTGATGTCAACATCATAGGAACATGGAATGTTACCAAGGCCGTACTACCTTTACTAAGAGCAAATGGCAAAGGTTCTATTATCAATCTATCGAGTGTCACAGGTCCAATGGTAGCGGATGGTGGAGAAGTAGCGTATGCCACGACCAAAGCTGCTTTAATCGGCTTTACCAAAGCTTTGGCAAGAGAAGAAGTCGATCACAATATTAGAGTTAATGCGATTCTGCCAGGTTATATTCATACACCTTTGGTAGATAAGATGGCCGTTGTCTCCAATCCCGACGATCCTAAATCAGTAGTAGACGGAATTGCGGGAGCGATTCCAATGCAACGTCTTGGAACAATTCAAGAATTAGGGGAGTTGGCAGGATTTTTAGCGAGCGATGAGTCAAGTTATATTACAGGAACTGGAATCGTGATCGATGGTGGATCCACACTCCCAGAAACTCTTACCATGGGCGTTTAAAAAGATCAGAGGAGGGGGGAAAGATCATCTGGATCTTTTCCCTTTTTTTATTTATCACTGTGTGTTATAATAAGTACGAAGTATTTGTTCACGTAGCTCAGTAGGATAGAGCGTTTCCCTCCGAAGGAAAAGGCCGCAAGTTCGATTCTTGTCGTGAACACCAGAAGAAATAAGATCTATGATCTCACTATAAATTTTATTAGAAGGAGCTGTTCCTTTTTTCACTTGGTACGCAACCTGAATGAATTCTATATTTTGATAAAAATATCTAGTCAATCTGAAAAAGAAATGATATAATAACTTCGTTATCCATTTCGCCGATTTAGTTTAGTGGTAAAACAGATCCTTGGTAAGGATCAGAGGCAAGTTCAATTCTCGCAATCGGCACCATTAAAGTATGAAACTCGAACCATAATTTCGAGATAATAGCAACTAACAGAAAATGTTAGTTTTTTGTACGTATAAAAAAAAGCCAAGCGATTTAAAATACTTGACTTTAAAAAACATTTTTCCAAAATGGTAACACACTACGCTATCGGCTAGCCAATAACGGTGTGCAAAATAGAATATTAATATAATCTAAAGAATTATATTATAAATACTGCACTTATTTATTAATTATATTTTCTATATCACTTTGTATATTTGATAATGTTATATCACGATTATTATATGTCAAATAAACAAATCCATAAAGTTGCACTCCTGATTTATGTATGAACACCATAACCTCACTATCTTTTGTAAATGGCTTTTTATCTTCATAAAATAATTTAAAATTATATAAAATATTTGCAAGTTCATCTAAAGAATTAAAATCTTCATAATTTACATCGATTTTTGTACTCCATTGTTCACTTTCACCTATCAATATCCTACTATCATTAAATTCAGATTTATATTTTTTCATTGCATTTAATTTATAATTATCAGTTAAATCGTAATTACAAGTTCCATAACTTGTTTCTTCATATATATCTTTTACTATGAATTCAATGTTTGTGTCATTCGATTTAACGGTATAACTATATCCATCTGTTTTACTACTACAACTTCCTCCAATTTCTTCTAAATGTTCCTCATCGATCATTGTAAATTTTTCATTTGGATATTCTTTTTTTAAGTACTCCATAATATCTTCAGATTTTGAAGATTTGCCACATCCAACTAATCCTAATAAAACAATTATACATATTATACTTAAAACTATTTTTTTCATAAATATTTCCTACCTTTCTATAATTATTCTATCATACTAATTAACATTTTTAGGGAAAATTTTGTATAATATACAAATTTGTTAGTTCAAAATGTAAAATATGTAGTATAACTATATTAGTTAGTAGTTATTACTACCTATTATTAAATGTAAGAAAAGTTATTCAACTTCTTTTTTATATGCATCATTAAAGGATGAAGTAAAGTAAATGTTGGAAAAAAATAAGAGAAAATACAAGTTATAGAATTAATTTGTATTTTTTTTACATTC
>CANPXY010000076.1 GCA_947587115.1 uncultured Bacilli bacterium | reverse complement strand
GATATTAAAATTAGTATCAAAGTTTTTATTTTCTAAAATATATATAGCGAGTCTTATCTTATCTATATTACTTAAATCATCAAACATATCTAATAAATTTATTACTTTAATTGTATTATTATCTAACAACATATTTTACCTCTATCTTTCTATTTTTAGTTATAAGTTACTTACTTAATTGTTACTATTTTTGTGTGTATACAGTATTCATCCAACTCTCTGTCTCATACCACCGGATAGGGAATCAGGGTATTTATACATAAAGTCTTCGAGGCCATAAGTTTTTAATAAGCGAATGACTCGTTCTTTGTTTTCTTCCGTCAGTTCATGATTGATCTCTAGTCCAATCAGACAGTTGTCTAAAATGGTTCGCCAAGGAAACAGAGAATCTTTTTGTAACATATAACCTAATTTACAGTGTTCTTTACCAAAAGTAATGGTACCACCAGATTTTTCTTCTAGGTTGGATAAAATGGACAAAATGGTTGATTTTCCACAGCCACTTGGTCCGACAATCGCAATAAATTCTTTGTCCATCACATTAAGAGAGACATCTTCAACAGCGGTTAATTCTCCTGTCATATCGTGATAGTTTTTCTTTAGATGATCTATCTTTAAGATCGGTTTCATATTAATCCTTTTGGTAGATTAACTTGTCGAATGGAACTGTCTCTTCTAGTTCTCCTGCTTCTTGCATGATGGTCTGTAGGTGTAAGAATGATTCTTCGGTAAATTCAGTCGTTGTTGGCCAAGCATCGATGGCACGATAACGTTTGATGACGTTCGTTAAATCGTTTTTAGAAGTATCTGGGAATTGATCCATAATAGCAACGGCCACTTCTTCGTCACTGTGGTTATGTACAAAATCAATTCCTTTTTGAATCGCTCTTGTAAATTTTTCAATAATTTCTGGATTGTTTTCAATATAACTGATTCTAGCACTGTATGATGTATATGGTACGACACCACCAAGTTCTCCAAGAGAGGCTACCACATAACCTAGTCCTTGTTGTTCTAGTTGTAAAGCATTTGGCTCAAAGAGACTGACATAATCTCCTATTCCACCTATAAAGGCACCACTCATCGCTGCGAAAGCAACGGAAGTATCAATGTTTACATCCTTTTTCGGATCGATTCCATGTTCTCTTAGGGCCCATTCCAATGTCATCTCTGGCATACCACCTCCTCGGCACCAAAAGTTATAATTATTTTTCTTGTTTCATAAAATCAAATGGTGATGAAATTGAATTTGATAAATTTCTATAATGAGGAAGGACTTTCTCTACAAGAACTTTTGGAACAATTTATAAAAGAATATGTTCATAGGTTAGAAGAGTTTTTAATGATGGAGAATTTTGATGGCAAAGAACGTTTATAAAGTAGGTCTATATATTCGTTTATCTCGCGAAGATGGTGATAATCTAGAGAGTGAGAGTATCAAAAATCAGCGAACGATTTTGCATTCCTTTTTAGAAGGTTCAACTGAATTATGTTATATCGACGAATATGTCGATGATGGCTTTTCAGGGTCTACGTTTGAACGTCCAGCTTGGAAGCGTTTGCTTTTGGATCTTGATCAAAAACGCATTGATACGATTATAACGAAAGATTTGTCACGAATGGGTAGGGATTATATACGAATGGGGGAATATATCGAGCGCATTTTTCCTGAGAGGGGAATTCGGTATATTGCAATCAATGATGATATCGATACCCTTTATGAAACGCCAGGGATGGAGTTTTTACAATTTAAATTGATGTTCAATGATTATTTTTTGAAAGATACGTCTAAGAAAATAAGAAAAATATTGCGTTCTAAAAAGGAACAAGGACAATTTTTGGGATGGAAGGCACCTTATGGTTATAAGAAAGATCCTAAGGATCACCATCGTCTGATCGTCGATAAAGAAGCTTCCATAGTGGTGCAACGTATTTTTTCTTTGGCCAACGCGGGGAAGAGGCCACAACAGATTGCGGAACTTTTGACAAAAGAGGGAGTTGCTACTCCTAGCAATTATGCACATTTAAATCGTGGAACTGAAAATCTGTGGTCATTGCGTACAGTTCGTGATATTCTTTCTAACGAGATGTATGTTGGACACCTAATTCAAGGAACAAGACGCAAAATCAACTATAAATCGAGCCGGGAAGTACGAACTCCTAAAGAGGATTGGATTGTTTGTTTGTATCATCATCCTCCATTGGTCGATGCGGCTTTATTTCAAGAAGTTCAACTGCTTTTAAAAAAGAATCGCTATCATCGACATCGTGGGAATTCCTATTTATTGCGTGGCCTTTTACGATGTAAAGAATGTAATCATGCTATTGGCGTCCATAAAAGTAGTGATCACCGACGTTATTATTGCAGTTGTACTTATTATCTATCTCATAGCAAGTTTGGAGTATGTACGCCACACTCTCTAAACTATCTAAAACTGGAAGAAGCTTTACTTCAAAATCTGCGGACGATCATGCAAGATACCGTCGATTTAAAAAAAATTACTACTTTATTAAAACAAATTCATAAAAAGCAAGGGGATCAAGCAGATCTTTCCCGGAATCTAGAGAAGATTCAAAAGGAACAGCAGCAATGCCAAGACTATATCGATCAAGTTTATGACGATTATTTAAAGCAAGAAATTGATATCGATTGTTTTCATCGCTTCAAGGATAAATATCAACAAAAGATAGAGTCTTTGAAGAATCAACGAGAACGATTAGAGCGTTTTATGTATCATGAAAAAAATGATGACGAAGATCGATTTTTTCAAAAAGTACAATCTTATTTTTCTTTGAATGTTCCTGATCGCTCTTTACTTCTCTATTTGATCGATAAAATCTTAATCAGTGAGGATCGTACGATCGAAATTTATTACAAATTTAAAATGTAATGGGAATGTCGACAATTATCTTTTATTTATCTTTTATTTATGAAGAACAGGGGTTTATTTTTTTGTAAAAATTTGTTATACTGTAAGAGAATAGAGGGTGATATGATGTTGAATAAGAAATCTGTAGAGCAACAAAAAAAGAAATTGTTGTTTTTAAACATCAGTTTTGTGTCTATTATTGCTGTTTCCATTCTTTTACTTAACATGACAGGGAAAACGCTTGGATCTGTAGTAGAAGTGAATGATGTGTCATCTTCACTGTCCATAACACAGACCTATGGTGATACTTATCACGAATTGGATGGTGCAGGATGCCCTTCTGCTTATGTGGCAAAGATTAATGAACATTCCGATGAATACGCCTATTGTTTGAATCTTGGACTTCCACTACCATCAAATATTACAACGACAAAGGCGACTGGAGAAGAACTTCCTAAAGGAATCGTCGCTATTTTGGAACATGGTTATCCAAATGGTGAAAACGGTGGTATGAAATATGGCGATTACACTGCCCAAAATCGACAGGAAGCATATTTCATTACGCAATACGCAATCTGGCTATTTAAGAGTAGACACATGAATTTATTTAGCGGCGATAAAATTAACGAGGTAGAAAAGTATCCAAACTGTTTGACGAACAATGCAGCGAACAATACTATTAAGGCCGTCAATTGGTTGTTGGATATTGCCGAAAAAGCTCAGACGACTCCTGATTCTGTTGTTTTAACTCCAACAAGCAATAAATTGACAGCAACTTCGGATGGACGATATTATGAATCTGGTGTTATCAATGTGACAACTACCGGTATTGGGAAGTTGATCAGTTATGCAGTAACGGTCAATGGTGCCACTGTCATTGATAAGACAGCAACCTCTTTTAGATTGCAAGTACCATCTTCCAATATTACGGCAAATAACTTGAATTTAAATGTCAGTGTCAGTGCAACATTCCAGTCCAACAAGGCATATCTTTATGGATCTGGAAATTCTACGCACCAAGATATGGTTGCATCGATCCTCGGTCGTGGAACCGCTGTTGCCAGTACACCTCTTAATATGACCATCGATGCTAAAGTAAGAGTTGGTTTTGCGAAAGTAGAAGCTAATAGTCAGACCTATGTTGCAGGAGCTGTATTAGAATTGACAAGACCAGATGGAACAACGCAAGAGATCACGACGAAGACGGAACCGGTGTATTTGGATGATCTATTGCCAGGCAATTATAGTTTACGCGAGAAAAGTGCACCAAGTGGTTATATTGTCAATAGTGAAGTGAAGAACTTTACTGTTAAGGCAGGGCAGACTCCAAATCAAGTAATTACCTTCGAAGATGACTTTACTAAGATCTTGATCAGCAAAGTGGATGCTGGTACGAATAAAGCTATTACGGGTGCGACATTCTTGATTAGAGATCAAGAGAAGAATGAAAAATATCGTATAGAGATCGAAGAAAAAGTATGTAAAATCACGGATATTGCAACCGGAACCGTGAAAGAAAGTGCTCTTCAAAATAACGCTTGTCTTCTTACTAAGATTCCGATTGGTAAATATACACTTGAAGAAACAAAAGCACCAGATGGTTATGTTTTAAATGATCAAGTATTCGATTTTGAGGTGCGCAATGACGGTAAAGTACAACGTATTGTCGTTAAGCACAATTATACTAGATTGTTGATTACGGGTCATAATTTGACCGTGGATTCTCTACTTGTTGGAATTACTTTCCAAATTAAGGATCATACTGGTAAAGAGGTTATCTCCTTTACGACCAATGGTAAACCTTATACGGTTTCTAATTTAGCGCTTGGAAAATATACGATTCAGGAGACGAAAGTTCCAGAAGGATTTGTTCTTAATAAAGAACCGGTAGAGTTTGAAGTCACGGGAGAAGATGATGAGTTGGTATTTGCCAATGATTATACGAAACTGTTGATCAGCAAGCGTGATATTACCAATCAAAAAGAAGTTCCAGGAGCTAAATTGGAACTTCGAGATGCCAAGGGAAAATTGATTGATGAGTGGACTTCAACAGATGGTGAAGAGCATTTAATCGAACGTTTGAAACCAGGTAAATATACTTTGAAGGAAACTTTAGTACCGGAAGGTTATACTGCAGATACTACGGAAATTGAATTTGAGGTAAAAGAGACGGGCGAAGTTCAAAAACAGATTATGTATAATACACCGATCGTCGATGTTCCAGATACTGCTAGCAGCGTTCCAATCATTGTCTATGTTCTTGGAATCATCATCTTAGCATGTGGTGCTGGATTGATTTATGTCAATGTTGAATACTTCAGCAAGAATGGTAAAAAGGGAAAATAAGTTCCCTTTTTTTATTTATAAGGAATTTTCTCCTTAAAAAAGATAAAAAAGGAAATAAAAAGAGAGACTTAAAAGCCACTCCAAAACAATT
>CANPXY010000075.1 GCA_947587115.1 uncultured Bacilli bacterium | reverse complement strand
CCCCCCCCCCCCTTAAATCAACGTCTTCTTTTTTAGTAGTATCGATGTGGAAAATTTTCCAAGAGGGGTTACTAGATGATTCCTCTTTAGGGGCAACCCAACATCTTAATTCATCATTATAAGAGTCAATAATGATTCTTTTAATGCTTCCACTATCGTTTCCGTTGGTAAGTTCTAATTGCCCTCCTTCGGATTTTATATTGCTATCTCCCTCGTTATAGATCAAATACTTTTCGGGGTCAATTCTCACTCGCCCGTTAACCATCAATGGATAATCGGTTTTTAGCCATTTAAATGGTATTTCATTGATATAGTGGGTATCATGATCGGTGTTGTCAACAAGCGTTAAACCGTAGTCGGTTTCAATAGTATCTTTGACAATTTTCTTAACCAGTGTTTCGAAATTTTCTTTACCCGTGAGGGTTAACATGTTATTCGTTGTAGGCATATTAAAAAACTCCTACAACCGATCGGTTAAGTATTAGAGAAAGGTTGTATGCAACTTAGTTGCATACAAGATAAGAAATCACATTGATCATCTTTTTCTTGCATCCTAATCTAAGTCTAAGTTGATTGCTATCTATCTATTTTGCTTAAGGGGATAAGTTTTTATTCGGTCCTGGTAACACTAAAAAGTAATCCACGTGATCACGTTGATTATCTGTAGGATTTCCATAACCACTCCATAAGCGGAATTTGTCTTCAAAAACGTCTATAAAAAGAGTGGAGAGCCCTTTATCGCAATTTAAAAAATCCAATTCCAATTGCCCGCCTTCTTTAGACGTGTTGTTATTATCTAATAACCCTTCGGGGGTAATTCTTAACGAACCGTTAAATTGAGCGGGAAAACTGCACGTCAAGTAAGTTCTGCTTGGTCTGTCAGAAAGAGCTTTTACCTCAATACCGTATTCATCTTTAATAATTTTACGGACTTCGGGAGCAACAATTTCTTTAACTTGGGTTTCAAAATCTTCTTTAGAAGTGATTTTAAGAGCGTCTGTTGTAGGCATATCACAAAACTCCTACAGCAAAACGAAAAATGTTTAAGTAAAAGTTGTACTCGACTTAGTCGAGTACAAGATAAGAAATCAATTCTTTCATAGTATAAAGTATTTTTAATTAAAAAATGTTTTAGGTACTTGAACCGCTTGTGCCACTGGAAGTCGTTGTTTCCGTATTCAAAGACTCAATCCAACTCATCGCTTCGTCAATTTGCTTTTGCCACTCTTCTTTGGTCATCAATACTTCAAGAACGTCTTTATCCGTTCCTGCACCGCCGTTAGTTCCGTTTTCATGAAAATAATACTGATTTTTATATTTGTCGCTTTCGGGAGTAGTTGTTTCTTGATTAGCCATCTTTTAGAGTCTTTTTAAACAAATTGGCAAAACTATATTTAAAAACCCCCTTTAAAGGGGGTTTTAGTTAAATGAAAATGTCTGTCGCTAATTTTTTAGCTATTTTTGGGTGATTTTGCAAAAATTCTTTAACTTTTATAGCCTTTATTTTTTCGCCTCCTATCCAAAGTTCAATTCTTGATTGGTTAAAATCTTGGAAAAAATCCCAATTTTTCAAAAATTTCTTTAACATGCTTGGGATTAAAAGTCTTTCGATTTGCTTATCCAAAAACGAATAAGGGGCATCCAATTGTCTTTTATTAATATACATCTCATCTAATGGATATTCCTCTTTTCTATTTTCCAAACCATAAGCATAAAACTCAGCAAGAACCTTTTCACTTTCTATCATGCCAAAATCCCGTTTGGACACATATTACTCATATTGATAGGCATAATCAACATTTTTACTTTTTCCTCAACATTTTGCATTTGCCCATCTTCATCAAATTGCAATCTACCAAAGGATTTCTCCACGTACAAACTGCTAAGAAGGTTTTTAGACGGGTAATAAGAAAAGAATCTGTATCCTTCTTCACTATCAACAATGCTATTCATCACGTCAAATAGCTTACCCATCAGCTTAGGATCGTAAAAAGAAAATTTACCAGGCTCACCACTTGCTTTTCTTTCTTCGGTTTCTTTAAACAAAACATCCGCATTAGGATAAATTCCATCTATAGCGTCAAAGGCAATTCTGCCATTTAAAACACCGCCAGTTTCATCCTTGTTTAAACAAATTCTTAGTCTTTCATTTGTGGTCATTGAACTCAAAAGTGCTTTGACATCTTTATACTCAATGATAACAGGGTTTTTCGATTCTGTGTTGGGATCGGCGACATCAACTCCTTCCATTCTTACTAAAATCTTACCGTCTGTGACAGTGATTTGTTTTTTCCCCATATCCACGTATAACCCCGTAAGAAAATAACGAATATTTTCTTCATCCACGCATTTTAAAAGACTTTTCAAAACCTTCTTGGTAACTTTCATCTTATTCTCCTTTAATCAGTTGATCAATTTTGGAATCGACTCTATCTAAAAACTCGAAAATATCAATGTTTTCAATCGTTAGACTCTTTTCCTTTAAAACAGCATCTATAATAGCGGAAAAATTTTTAAATGTCAAGCGTTTTAACATTTTTTTATTAGTGATTTCCCTATCGGTAATTACCCGATAAGAGGCTATTTGGAATAAAAGATTTCTAAAAGCGTCTTTTTGAGAATACTCCTCTAACTTCTTTTCAATTAAAACGTCTTTTACCTCGTATAAAGTCACTAAATGGCGGGAAAGTTTTTCCTTGACTCCTTTGAAATCATTTTCTTGTAAAGAATTGAAAATTAAAGAGCTTTTAGAATAATAATTTTTGATTATTTCTTGTAAACATGCTTTAAAAGAAATCTTCTTTTCATTTGGGAAACTCTTTTTTAAAACGCTAATATGCCAAACGTAAGAAGAAAGTACTTCTGTTGCAATTTTCGAGTTAAGATCGACTTTTCTTGCTATGGCTAAAGCCTTAAAGAAAAAATCGTTTCCATAAAGGTAGTAATACTGATTCCACTCAGCAGTGAAAACCCTTTGGCAAAACTCGATAAAGCTCTTTAGATTTTTTTCGTGATTTGTTTCCTTAGCGTATAAATCGTCAACCCAACGGCGATAAAGAAGTCTCCATGCCTCATCACGCATAAAGCGTTGAAAATTGTCTCCCGCCGTCTCATATCGTTTGATCGGCTTTCTACCCTCAGGGTACTTTTCCGAGTCAAACTTCGTAGAAACAAAAAGGTAAAGAAGTTCGCTTAAAAAAATATTAAAAATAAGAGGAGTGGAAAAAAAGTTTCGACATAAACTCAAGTAACGGATTTTCTCAAAAATAGAGTTATCACAAGCAATTTCACCAAGATTTTCAAACAAGACGTCTTTATCACTTAAAGTCGATTCCTCTAAAGAATGTAAGAAATCGTCTGCCTCCTCGGAATTTGTAAAAGGGATAAAAAACTCATAAAAACTCATATTATCGGGATCGTGATAAAAATTTTCCAAAGAACAGCGGAGAAATATCTCAAATCCCTTACGTGTTTTTGCCCCTATTCTTTTAGCGTATGAATCAGAACCCGTCAAATCCGCAATACCGAAAAAAGCCGAAACTAAACATTTTTGTTTTCCTTGCGTACTCATCATTTTTTGCCTACCTCGTTAGTTTTTAAGAACTTCTAAGATTAATCAATGTATCGGCAATTTTATAGACAATTCCGACATAATCGAATTTTTTCAAGAAATTATCCACGTTTTCGATAACTCTAAAAGAGCAATCATTTTGAGTGCTTTCCGTGAAAAATTCATCAATTTTTTCATCAATAAAACCTTTAACCACTTCGGCTTGTGTGGTAAATTCTCCTTTTTCTTTCCCCAATAGAGAAATTACCCCAAGAGAAATAAGAAGCCTTACAAAATCCCGATTGCAATCAACTTTAACGAAACGATCACTAAACTTTTTAATTGAACGCTTTTTAAGAGCGTCAATAAACCAACCTTTCTCCAAAGATTCCACTTTAACGGGGTCATTGGTCTTCAAAAACCTATTCAAATCAATTCCCCTCTCTATTGAAGAACGGACGAAAAATTCAGAACTCAAGTCTTGCAACTCACCCATAGTATGTTTAAACAGACTGGAGACATTTGAAAAACACCCCTTTTCTCTACTTTCCGCAACTTCTTGCAATGCATTTTGAAAAGCCTTCCGATCTATCAACTCGTTGTTGGCTTGATAGTTTTCCATGGAATAGGTGATTTTATTCAAAAGACGCTCGGTAAAATTACCACGATCGCTATAGCACCATGAATCCAGGATATTTTTCCATGCATCCAGGATATTTTTTTGTGTATAGGAAACCACCTCAAGGCTTGTGGAAAACTTATCAGACTCCAAATTGCTCAAAACAATTTCTTTAAGCCGTTCGTTAAGAAGGAAAAAGGGCGAATCATTTTGTGGATAATAGAATAGCCCATAGACGCTATCAAGAACTTTTCCAATCCAAATATCCTTGTAGACATCCCGATAATCATCGCTACTAATCACGCTTGACAAAGCCATCAAAGAGATCAAAGAGTTATCAGTTTCCCAACTTTCAAAAGAAACCGCTTTAGCAAGTTTTTTAAGCCTTTCCGCACTCAAGCAATAAGAGGCTTTTTCAAGATTGTTTATTGAAAAATCCGCAAAAACCTGACTACTGAGATAATTTTCCAAGAATTTGTTAGCGTAAAGAGCAAAAAGAGCCTCGGAATAGTTTTCAAGAACGACTCTTACCACCACTTCTTTAAATGAACGGTTAAAAGCGTCCGTTAGACGGTATTTCAATTCCTCATCTGCGTCATTGCAAAAAATATCCCGCTTATCCCCCGTTTTATACTTGATAACCATGGTTTCAAGCTCTTTGGGGGAGAGATTTTTCAACACCTTATCAATGACATTAGATGGCAAAAATTGAGTGAATTTTTCCGTTTTCCAATCAAAAATAGTGCAATTCTGAGAGCCTTCAGCAAAATTTTCCAAAATGAAGTCGCTAATGGTTTTATCACCATTGGCATATGAAAAAAACTCATCAGCACTTTTACGGGTTATGTTTTTTTCAATTTTTGCGAATACGCTACGGGCAAAATCCGTGCATTTATCCCCACGTCTTTCATCCCAAAACTTTTTATTGGGATTTTTCAGATAAAACTCCTCACCGAAGTATACCTTTTTAATTTCGTCTTTAAGATTTTTATAGCTATCCATAATAATCTCCTTTTCCAGCCACTTAAATTATACTCTAATTTTACCATAAAGAAAAACCTCTTGCAAGAATTGTCAAGAGGTTTTCTCTAGGGGGTTTCCCTTAATTAAAGATCGTTAATCAATTTGTCATAGTCGAAATCATCGACATCGGTGTCAATTTCATCAGCAGTA
>CANPXY010000074.1 GCA_947587115.1 uncultured Bacilli bacterium | reverse complement strand
CAGAACAGAGAATGAAATTGGCACGCCCTCTACGAGTCAAGTGCCCAACCGCATTTGCCTCCCTTTCAATTCTATAGAGAAGTCCCTTGTATTTTTCCGCAGACCATCTGCCACCGCTATCCAAGTCAAGATCGAAAATACCTTTTTGCTTGGTATCAGCACAACCCCATTGGGCTGTCAAATAGATGTCACGGATGATTTCACGGTTGATTTCGGAAACAATTTCCGTTGCCAATATATTGGACAATTCACTGGCGGCATCCAATCCGTGAACACTCTTCAAGTCTTGAGCCAATTCCATTGTATAGTGGGCTTTGAGTTGCCGAGTCTTAGCTGTCACACTAGTTCTTTCAATACTCATTGCCATTTCATTCCACTTATCGTCCAATTCGCCGACAATTGTCTTAGTGCCTACGGATGAAGAGTAGAAGTAACGATCAATTTGCGGATAACCGTTGGCGTCCGTTTCGGCTTTCAGAGCGTCCGCCCAATTAGAACCTCTTGAATCGGGTTTTTTGCCATCGGCGGGATAAGCCGTTGTTGCTCCTTCAGGTTTTTCCTTAGAGGAATAAGAGGAATCAGCCTCATTATAAAGAGCTTCTGTTCCGTCCATCTTACCGTAACGGCTCTTCATAGCGAAGATCAAACCCGTGGGTTGCGTCATCGGTTGAACACCGCAAACGTCAAAAGCAAGCAACTGCGGAATCGAACGGCGAACTAGTTTAATCAGTACGGGATCGTAACCAGCCATATAGCCGTTACCAACGGCAGAACCATCGGCTAAAGGAGATGTACCCGTGGGTACTGCACCATAAATTCCCGAAGTAATACCTGAGACGTTACCCGTGGCAACTGTGGAGTCTTCCATCAGAGGATCACGAGCGTCACGTCTTTCATTACGATACTGCAATTGGTTTTCAAGCAAAATTGCGGTAACTTGTTTTTTGTACGCATTGGCAATAGGTGTCTCTTGTCTGGATTCTAACACCTTCGACCATTTTCTTATTAAATCTGTCATTTTAATTAAATTTAATTTTTTGTGACTTTCCAAATTGGAAAGTACTTAGTAATCAATTATTCTCTAAACCTTTAATCCAGCTTATTTTTGTGGATAAAGCCTTTCCATTGCCTCGGCAAGTGCCGATACCGTGGGGTCTTCAACACCTCTTTGACGTTCTTCATTCAAAGTTTGAACTTGTGAGTCGGTCACAATGGTGTGACTTCTACGGAAAGCAGGAGTGTTCAAATTTTCAATCAAAGTGGAAACCTTTTTCTTGAATGTTTCAAGATTGCAATTTTCCCCTTCAATCATATTCATTACACGTTGCTTTTCAGATTGACTCAAAGATTCCGTCAAGGCGTTAAAAGCAAGTTTCTTTTCCAAAGATTCAACCTTGTTAGCCAAAACTTGTTTTTGATCCAAAGCGTCTGAAAGTTTGTCATACGCCTCTTGAAGACTTTGTTTTGAGGACTCCAATTCATCACGCAAAATGGAGTCGCCGTCTTTGAGACTAAAGCCATAAGCCTCGAAAAGTCCACGAACTGTCTTTAGAACACCTTCGGCTAAAAGAACCTTAGAGGACTCTTCAATGAGTTTTTCATTTTTGGTGACGTATTGCTCGGCGACAAAATCGGCATAAGCGGAAACCCGATTAGTAAGTTCTTCAACTTGACATTCGACTTGAGATTCGACTTCATCGTCTTTTTCTGATTCAATGCCGTCTTTTTCCGCCCGACATTGTTCAAGTTCACGTTCAAGATCGGAAATTCTATCAAGAAGCTTTTCGTTGACTTTTTCAAGATCGTCCTCATCATCGTCATCTTCGTCATCGTCACTTTCGTGCAAAACGCTTTTAATGACCTGATCCAAAGTAAGGAGTTTTCCTTCTTTCAAAGAACCTTTAGACTCACCAAGGGCTTTTTTGACGACTTGATCCAAAGTGAGAAGTTTTCCTTCTTCAAGTTCTTCTTCAACGTATTCTCCACGTTCTTCGGCAATCACGGATTCAACAACGTCTTGGACATTGAGTTTTCCATTAGTCTCTTTAGACTCGCCAAGAACTTGTTTAACAACCTGATCCAAGGTAAGAAGTTTTCCTTCTTTCAAAGAACCTTTAGACTCACCAAGAGCTTTTTTGACTACTCGATCAAGTCTAAGAAGTTTACCTTCTTCAAGTTCTTCTTCACACTCGTCTCCGTCACAGGATTCTCCTAAAGCCTTTTTCACAACTTGATCCAAGGTTAAGAGTTTATCTTCTTTGAGTTCTTCTTCACACTCGTCACTATCACATCCTTCTTTCAAAGCGAGTTTGACAATGTCTTTTAAAGAGCGTTTTCTTTCTGTGAGCTCGCCTTTTCTAGTTTTTCTGCAAGACTCACCAAGGGCTTTTTTGACGACTTGATCCAAAGTGAGAAGTTTTCCTTCTTCAAGTTCTTCTTCACACTCGTCACCCTCGCAGGATTCCCCAAGAGCTTTTTTGATAACTTGCTCAAGGGATAAAAGCCCCTCTGTAACGGTATCATCAGACGCTTTCAATTTGTTTTCCACGGACTCTTGAACCGCTTGGACAAACATGTCGGTTGCCGACTTTTTGAAGTCCTCTGACAAAGTACCGTCCTGATTGAACAGGTTTGTCACTTGTGTTTGATCCATAGTATTAATATTCTTTAAAGAATTTGTTTTTTTAATAAATTTGAGAAAAAAACTTAAATTTTTCTCAAAATTTTCAATAGTTATAAAAATGATTCTTTCAACGAGTCGAAAAAATCCCGTAGTTGTTTCAACTGTTCTTCTTGCAACGTGGGTTTATCACCTAGGCGAACGTATTGCTGGGTTTTTTCATCAAAAACCCATTCCACGTCTTCAATCAACCCTTGAGGAAAAGCGGTTTGTGCCGATGGTTCAAAGACAATATCACCAGCGGTAATAAGTTTGAAGTCATCGTTCACATATTGAATACCGTTTTTTGTGGTCACACTTCCCAAGGCTCTTGAGGAAACTCCTAATTGACAATGCTCTTTAATCATCGCCTTAACAACTCGTCCATTTGGGGTGTCAAGAATTTTCGCCCTCGCTTTGAAATAGTCTCCATCTTGCCAAATATTGGTGATGACGTGGCTAACCTCTTTGAGATTGATATTCGGAGTTTCGTTAGGATCAGTTGGATGCCCTAATTGCCCAAAAGCCCGACCAGGAACGACATACTCGGCAATGTAGCGTTCAACCTCAGGTTTGACAACCTCCATCGGATAGATTCGCCCGTTTCGGTTTTTGATATTGGTTTGTAAAAACACTCCCTCAAGAAAATATTGGGGAACGTGCTCTCCGTTTTCGTTTTTCGTTTCCTCAAGAAGAACTTTCACGGGTTCAACATCGGTTCTAATGTGTTTCATGATTATTCTCCTTTCTCGCCGTCATTGGCATCCTTATTAGCCGTTTCCTCTGAGTCTTTCTCAGGTTCGATTGCTATATCCTCTTTGAGGACTCCAAAGGTCGATTCATTGTCTTTAATGCCGAAAGAGGCTGTTTCCACGTAATTTCTAAATCCCGTTTTGTGGATTCTCATCCACAAGGTGACTTCTTTTTCAATTACGAAAATAAACTCTTTATTTGAGTACTCGGTATCTGCGTGAATGACGTCTCCTTCCATATCGAATTCGCAAGTGTCGCCTACGCAAGCGGAAAATAAAAGATGTTCAAGGTCTTTAGAGCCTCGATAAACCCGAATCTTACCTTCTTGAGAGTGCCCGCCCCAAACAACCGCCACTGGAAAAGCCCGTGAAAAATTCTTATCCACGGTGGCGAATTTATTTTTAGGATCGGTATTGAAATCCAAAGTTACTGGATCGCTTCGGTAACAAAGCTCATCGAGAGTCACTTGAATTTCCCCACCGCTTTCGTCCGTTTTGATTTTGACCTGCGAGCTATGAGGTGTTGAGTAACAAAGTTTTTTGATAATAGCCATGATTGATATTATTCTCCCGCCTTTTCAATTCCCAAAGACGAAATAGAATCTTTGAAAATCGCTTGAGTTTTTTCTTTGATTTTTTGATCAATCATGCTTGAAAATTTTTCTGAAAAAGTCTTAACGTCTCGATTTCTTAAGGCTTTTGCAAGTATTTTTTGATCTTTATCCATTATGTACAAAATTCCTTTCTTTCTTGCAAGCTATACTTTCAGTGAAAAAAAGAACTATTCTTTTTGAGTTCTTTTTAGTAATGTTAAAAATAGTTAGAAAAAAGACTTGACATTCATTCAAAAGTACTTTATAATTACGAATTGAAACTGAAACAAGCGTAAAAGTTTCTAATCAATTTCAGCAATAAAGATCAATAATAATGTAATTTTGAAAATTTGGAAACTTTGTTTTGCTTTCAAACATATTAAAGAAAAACCACCTTTCGGTGGTTTTTCTTTATTCACTATTGGGGTTTTACATTGAGACTCGATCGTGAATTTCGCTTAATTTTCCGTTATTGAGACGTGTATCACCATTGACAGCGGAATATCCAAGATACCCACAAACCCTTGAAATGACTGTTGTGGCGTGAGAGCCACAAACGGGGCAAGTTGAAATATTTGTGGGTTTCACTACCGAGTGTTTTTTGCAGTCGTTGCAAAACATCGCCTCGAAATTCACACCTTCGTAAAATCCCATGTCCATAGCCCTAAGGACAATATCCTCAAGCCCTTTTATGTTTGTCGGATCATCAATTCGACAATATTGGATATGCCCGCCTTCAATCATGTGGAACAGATCAAATTCTCCGTCTTGCTTTTCAAAGGGGCTGATTTTCTCGGAAACATGGAAGTGGAATGAATTGGTGAGATAATCTGCGACTTGATAAGCCTTCTCAGGTTGATTGGTATCAATATAGAATTTTTTAAGTTGTTTGGCTTGTGTTTCACAAAGACTTTCCGCAGGAGTGCCATATAAGGCATAAAGCCAACCGTCTTCGGATTTGTATTTTTTAACCCGATCGGCAATATGTTGCACCACTTCTTTGGCAAAAGTGCTTTTGTCTTCTTTTAAGGATTTTCCTAAAGCTACTTCGGTAAGTTCATGCAATGCAGTAATGCCGAAAGATGCTGTCATATATTTTACAAGATCGCCAATTTTTTCCGTGGGTTTTTTCACTCCATGGTAAAAACCTCCTTGAGTAAATCCCATCGGATTAGTCGAGCAGTACGTGTTTGAAAGAGTTTCATACTTTCTTTTGAAGAAATTGCGGATCAAATCCATACAATTGTCGAGATACTCGTAAAAATACTCTTTAGTGGCGTTACCGCCGTGATTATACTTGGCTACTTCCCAAATCAAAGGCAGATGAAGTGAAACCGCCCCGATATTGGCTCGCCCAATCGTAACGTATTGATTGGTTTTGGGGTCTTTCCAAGGGCTTAAAAATGCTCGGCAACCCATCGGAGAAGTAATCACTCCGCTTTCCTTGTAGATTCTCGACACCGTGCCATAATCAGAATCAATGGCGAGATAATCGGGATACATTGTAGTCGATGAGCACTCTAGTGCCACTTGGAAAAGAGCTTTTTGCTTGGGGTCTTCATGTTGATCTTTTGAGTAAAGATAAACCAATTTT
>CANPXY010000073.1 GCA_947587115.1 uncultured Bacilli bacterium | reverse complement strand
CGACAGATGATCAAGATGGAACAATCACGGACCGCGTTGTAGTAATAGGAAAAGTAGCAACAGAAAGACTAGGAACTAATATTCTTAAATATATAGCGATTGATAGTGAAGGAAATTTTACTAGTAAAACAAGAACCGTATTGGTAACATTAAAGCCAACACCCGAAGCATGCTTTACTTTTGATGGGCAAGGGACCATTACTGCATATTTATGTGGAACTCAAATATTGAATTTTAATCAAGGCAACGCGACGCCTAATACAGTTGAAAAGAGCCCAGCGAAAGCGATTATTACAGATGTAGTGATTCCGAAAACAATTAATGATACAGCAGTTACTGAGATCGGATTTTGTGCTTTTGGATGTGGTTGGGGTGATGGTACCGGTCTTACCAGTGTCGTGATTCCAGAAGGAGTAACAAAGATTGATACGGATGCTTTTGATAGTAATCCATTAACTAGAGTAACGCTACCTTCTACGCTTAAAGAAATCGGAACTTGTGCTTTTGAGTTTAATTCCTCTTTAAGGAGCATAGTTATACCAGCTAGTGTAACCAAAATAGGTCTAGCAGCTTTTGCGTACGATCCACTAATAAGTGTGACAATGAAGGGAAAAAGCAGTGTAGATGATTTTGAAATTTATGGAACGGATGATTCTTCCCCTAGTGCTATTTCTGCTCCATTTGGTTGGCTTAAGGGAAGCAATTGTGAAACTCATTATAATAAAAACAAAGACAATTCTGGCTTTGGAGATAACAATAACCCATGTATCCATTGGGAAGGAAAAAAATAACTATTGTTAGATGATTAAAAAATAATTTGAGGAACAAGGAAATAAAAATATCCTTGTTCCTTTTTTACTAAAATCTTACAAAATATTCATTTTCAATACTAGATTTTGTAGTATAATGAAAGCTACAAGGAGGAGTTTATGGCGACTTATTTTACTTCGATTCAAGCAGCTTTTTTATTTTTTCCACTGATTGCTTTATTGATCACTTTACCTTACATTTTATTGCAATATCATAAATATGGATCGATTCCTTTCATGCGGACAACATTGATCTACAGTTTTGTGCTTTATCTTATGGTACTTTATTTTTTGGTAATCTTACCACTGCCTTCCATCGAAGAAGTTGCCCATCTTACCACCCCAACGGTGCAAATGATCCCTTTTCATTTTGTAGTAGACTTTATCCATGAGACCAACTTTTCTGTGCTAGATCTCGCGACGTATGGGCCAACTTTTCAACATCCAGCATTTTATACTGTGATATTTAATCTCTTCTTATTTGTCCCATTAGGAATTTATTTACGTTATTATTTTAAATGTACATGGAAGAAGACTTTTTGTATCTGTTTAGGAACGAGTTTATTTTTAGAACTTACACAGCTGACAGGACTTTATGGAATTTATCCGCGACCTTATCGTTTGTTTGATGTAGATGATTTACTTATTAATACGTTGGGTGGTATGATCGGATATTTCATAACTCCACTTTTGTATTTGATCTTGCCATCTAGAGAGCGATTAGATGAATGGTCTTACGAAAGAGGAAAAGCCGTTTCCCATTTTCGTCGCACGGTGGCCTTTCTTATTGATCTTTTTGTCATTATATTTGTAACGAGCTTCGCTTTTATTTTCACACCCGATCTTTATTTGTCAATACTCATTTCATTTGTGTTCCTCTATGTCATACTTGTTCCATGGATGACCCAAGGTCGAACCCTTGGCAAATACATTGTTCAGTTAAAAATTGCCAATCTTGATGGCGATAGAGCGAAATTCTATCAATATGTTCTTCGAAATGGAATACTTTATTTTTTACTGTTGCCCATTCCTTTCTATGCTTTTTCAATCATTGTCCATAATTCTGGGCAAATATGGTATATAAAGTTATTGGGCTACCTGGTCTGCCTTGCTCTATTCGTAATTTATGTCAACTTTTGTCTACAACTATTGAAATCGATCTTGACCAAATCGGGTACTTTAATGCATGAAAAACTAAGTAAGACGAAAAACGTCAGTACCATCATTCTTCCTAAAGACCAAATTGAGTTCGATCCGGGAGAGAAAATTGAGATATAATAAAAAAATAAGAATAAAATATAGGGATTCTCTATTATATGGTATATAATACAATTGGAATGGAAGGGAAAAGTTATGTTAGAATTAAGAAAAATTAAAAAGAGTTATACCACGGGTGAATTTACGCAAGTTGCTTTAAAAGAAGTAAGTATCAAATTTCGTAAAAGCGAATTTGTCAGTATTTTAGGTGCCAGTGGCAGTGGTAAGACCACTTTGTTGAATATTATTGGGGGACTGGATCGTTATGATCAAGGAGATTTGATTATCAATGATCAATCTACGAAAAAATATAAAGATACCGACTGGGATGCTTATCGCAATAACTGTGTAGGATTTATTTTTCAAAGTTATAATTTGATCAATCACATCAGTATTTTGGACAACATTGAGATGAGTTTGACATTGAGTGGTGTCAGTGCCAAAGAGCGTAAAAAAAGAGCGTTGGACGTCTTAAAACAAGTGGGACTGAAAGATCATGCTCATAAAAAGCCCAATCAATTATCGGGTGGACAGATGCAGCGTGTGGCCATTGCTAGAGCGCTAGTGAATGATCCAGACATTATTTTGGCAGATGAACCAACCGGAGCATTGGACAGTACTACCAGTATTCAGATTATGAATTTAATTGAAAAGATTGCCAAAGATAAACTCGTCATCATGGTAACGCACAATCCTGATCTAGCAGAAAAATATGCGACACGTATTGTCGAAATGCAAGATGGGAAATTGATTAATGACTCTAATCCAGTGACCAAAGAGGAAGAAAATCAAGAGACGATGACCATCCGTAAGACGGCCATGAGTTTTTGGGCCGCTTTAAAGTTATCGTTTAATAACATCAAAACCAAAAAGGGAAGAACCGCTTTGACTGCTTTTGCAGCCAGTATTGGGATCATTGGTATTGCCCTGATTTTGTCTCTTTCTAATGGATTTAACATTCAAATTGAACAGTTTGAGCAAGAGTCTTTGTCTCAGATGCCAATTATGATCACAGAACAGGCGATTGAATTGGATGCCGATAAAATGGTGGAACTCCAACAGACCGTTCAAAATACAGGCCTAGAAAAGTATACTTCGAAAAAAGAAATTGTGCCGATGTCGGATGTCAGTCAAGAAGTCTTGCATACGAATGTTTTGACCAAGGACTATATTGACTATATTTCGAAACTCGATAAAGATGATGTTGGAGGCCTTTCCTATGGCAAGACGACGGGCTTAAATGTGGTAACGCAAATGCCTGATGGGACTTATCGACCGGTCGTAACGCAAACGAGTATGATGGATGCATGGCAAGTTTTCCCAAGCAATATGAACAACGAGCCAGCCGCGGTCATTACCAACAATTATGATATTTTATCAGGTTCGATTAAAACAGATGAGGCGGGACTAATTTTGATGGTAGACGAACGCAATCGTCTATCGGAATCCGTTTTGACTTCCTTAGGTTTCTCAACTTCTGAAAACATTCGTTTTGAAGATCTTTTAAATAAAGAGTTTAAAGTGATCATGAACGACGATTACTATATCGATCGAGGCGGTTTCTTTGCACCTAACCAAAATTATCAACAGATGTATGAAAGTTCAAACAGTATGACTTTAAAAATTCAAGCCATCATTCGCGGCAAAGAAGGAAAAGAAATGATTACTTCAGGAACAGGAGTTGCTTATACTCCTGAGTTATTGGAACAGATTATTGAAAACAATAAAGATTCTGCGATTGTAAAATATCAAGAGACGGTAGATTATAACGTTTTAACAGGAAAAGGGTTTGATGAGGTCAATACCAAAGAGTTGGCATTAGGTTATTTAGGTGCCGATACAGTGCCGGTTGCCATATATATTTATCCTAAAGATTTTGACTCGAAAGATCATATCATTTCCTACCTCGATCAGTATAATGAAGGCAAGAGTGAAGAAGAGTGTATCTTCTATAATGATATGGCATCGATGATCAGCGCTCTATCAGGAAATATTATGGACGCGATTACAGTAGTCTTGATTGCTTTCTCTGCCATTTCGCTCGTTGTATCTTCGATTATGATCGGAATTATCACTTATATTTCTGTACTGGAACGTACCAAGGAAATCGGAATCTTACGAGCGCTCGGTGCCCGTAAACGTGATATCAAGCGCGTCTTCAATGCCGAGACGTTTATCATCGGATTATGTTCTGGACTATTGGGAATTTTAATCGCTAGACTATTAGTAATTCCTGCCAATATGATTATTGAATCTTTAACTGAATTACCACATGTTGCGAAACTGAATCCAATCCATGCTTTAATACTTGTTTTAATCAGTGTGGTCTTAACGATTATCAGTGGCTCAATTCCTGCCAAAGTGGCCTCTAAAAAAGATCCGGTCGATGCCCTTCGCACGGAATAAAAGATAAAAAGAAGAGTAGTGTATTTTAGGAAAAAATACTAAAATATACTCTTTTTTTATATTCGTTGCGTAAAAAAAATGATCGATGAAACCAAAATATAACAGAACTTTTATTGTAAAAATATTGAAAAAAGCAGGTATTTTGTTTTATAATAAAAATGGAAGAAAATATGGAGGTAGACAAACATGCCAAAGGAACAAAAGAAAAAGTTATTTGTTTGGATCTTACCGATCATTTTAGTGGCAATTTTATTAATTGGTGGAAGTTATGCATTTTTTACATTGGTCTTAAATGGCACCAAGACGAATGTAGTAAAAGCAGGAGATTTGACCTTAAGATTGGATGATGAAAATAGTGTTGGTATCAATCAAACAGGTCAAGGTCCTGTAACGAATCAGACGGGTTTAGCGCAAGAACCATACACCTTTACATTATACAATGATGGAAAGACCGATAGTGAATTTACAATTTATTTAGATGATCTTGATTTACAAGCTGGAGAGTCTCGTATGGCCGATACAGCTGTGAAATATAATTTGACCAAGGGAGAAGTAAATGTAGCAGCGGTTAGACTCCTATCCAAAACGATGACAGATGGTAGGAGAGTGTTGGATAGCGGAATAATACCAGCGCACGGGGAATATGAGTATCAGTTAAAATTATGGATTGCGGAAGAAGCAACGGTAGAAGAAGCCTCTGGTAAAGCCTTTAGAGGACAGATTAACATAGAAGCAAGGCAAGTAGTTGAACGTGCAGCACCAGAGCCAAACACTTTTGCCAGCGATGACTGGACAACGATCATCAGCAATGTGAAAAAAGGAAATACCGATAAATATCACGTTGGAGACACGAAAACAATAGAAATGAGTAACGGATGGGGAGCATACACGCTACGTATTGCGAATAAAACGACAACAGAAGCTTGTGCTCGACCAGATTTTTCAGAGACGGCTTGTGGCTTTGTAATAGAATTTGAAGGTATTATAGCGCGACATCGAATGGCTACAGATGCTAACCTTAATAAAGGTGGATGGGAGCAATGCGAAATGAGAGAGTA
Organism: uncultured Bacilli bacterium; assembly: GCA_947587115.1. GTDB lineage: Bacteria > Bacillota_I > Bacilli_A > RF39 > UBA660 > CANPXY01. The sequence continues at coordinate 191 of CANPXY010000073.1, read as the reverse complement.
CCTCAATACCGAGGTTTATAATGCCCTACCAGCAGATTTAAGAGCTGGGATCATTAAGACTCGAGCAATATCGGGCTATGGACCTCGTGATACTGCGAACTTTATAACAGAAGATCGACTATATTTATTCGCAGTGGGAGAGATTTATCAGGACATTGATGCTAGTATAGTCACTGAACGTGATACAGCGC
>CANPXY010000072.1 GCA_947587115.1 uncultured Bacilli bacterium | reverse complement strand
CGGTTTTATCCAAAATGAAAGATCGTCAAGTCGCAAGAGAAATAAAAGCAGATGTCGCCCCGTCTTTGAAAGAAGAAGACGATGACGATAATCCGAAAGTTCTACGACTAAGAACGCTTGATTATCACTCAGCAAATAAATTCTCTCCTCTTTGGGATTATCATAATGTGTTTTCTGCTTTTCCCCAAGAATTGACTGTTGGCGAATGGTGGGAAAGTCTTGATAATCTTTCCAGCGATGAATTTTTAGAAGACTATACAGACTTTGAGGATATTCCTGAATCTGAAGAACTGCCCGAAATTCCCTATAAAGAAATTTCCAAGTGGCTTAAAAAATTATCTGTTAACGAATTAACCAGTATTCTCTATGGTCAAGAACCTAATGACTTAGACACCTCTGCGGTGTATGACTTCGGGGTAAACCCCGAAAGTACTTTCCCGCAGTTTGACGCAAATATGCTATCAGATACAATTGACGCCATTAGCGAGTCAATTGCCAAAGGACATATTCCCGCAAAAAGACTCAATGAGGTGTTAGATGTGCAGGCTAGATTGAAAAAAGCCATTCGAATGAGAGCTAAAGCGAAAATCATTGCGAGAAAACGTAAAATTGCCCTTAACAGAAAAGCCACGCAAGAAGTCATTGAAAAAAGGGCTAGACGATTGGCAAGAAATATGTTAAAAAGTCGATTCGCAGGCGGGAAAAAGTTCGATGATCTTAGCTATCAAGATAAAATGAGGGTTGAAGGAATTTTAGCTAAGAAAGAAGGATTAGTGAAAGCTCTTACAAGAAAAATGATTCCCGTGGTGCGGAAAATTGAAAGAGAGCGATTTGAGAAAAAATCCCATCCTACCGAAAAATAAGTAAAAATTACTTTTTTGCAAAAAAGATTTTAAAAATTATTATGAGTTCATTTAACAATAAAATCGGAGCACTTGGCGACATTGCCTTGTCTGCTCCCAAATGGTATGCCCTCACTACTATTGTAGACGTGGAGAAAATTCTCACTGATGACGGTGTGATTGATTTGACGGGTGCGAAAGTCTCCTTTGAAAAGGGCGATAAATTCGTGATCGTTCCCTATGAAAAGAAAACCCCCGAACTAGACGATGAGGATTTGGGTAAAATCTACACGGTTAAAGAGGTCGTGGGGTTAAATCGTTATAAAACTGAAGAAAGTTTTACTGGAGAGGGAAAAGCGTTCTTAGTGAAATTTACTCCTAATCAGGATTTGAAAGTCGATCAACCGATTGCCTATGTGCCAATTACCGTAGAGATGATCCAAGCAGATCACCCCCAATTGGAAAATTCTCTTTATCGGAAAGGAATCCGCCAATCGGGATGGTATAAGTGGCGAGCTGTCACCAAAGACGGAAAAACCAAAGTAGTCAACAATGAATTGCTGGTTGCGATGAATCTTCATACACCTCCTGAGTCCATTGCGGATGTTGAACCTTTTGAAGTATTGCCCGATGGCGACTTCGGAGTTCAATTTGACGAAGGCGATGAGGGAAATTCCATCCAATTGTCGTAAAAATCATTTACCACTAATGAATAAGGGGCTTTTTTCATAAGCTCCTTAATTTTTAATAAGTAATGTTTTTCTAATAAGTTCGAATTTAAAGGAAAATTTTCAAAAATGACTGAATTAAATTATACTGCCAAGACTTGGAATCCTGGTGACTATCTGAAAGCTAGTGAACTTGGCGACTTGAGTAAAGCGGTTGCCGATACGATCGCTTTTACTAAAGAAGTGAAAAGTGTCGCAGATAGCTTTAATCAGCTTTATTCTTCTATGGATAAGATTGTCTGTGCTCCTCAAGGCGAAAATATCACCGATGAGGCAATCACAGCTTACCGAACCGCCTTTAACGAAACCAAAGTTATTATTTCCGGAAAAGTTAAAAAACATCAAAACGGAGCAAGCCAAGATGGTCACTGGATCGGAATCGGTGTAGTGCCTGATAAATGCTACGGTAGTGATAAAGTAAAGAATATTCACTTCAATTATGATAAAAATGTACCCTTGCCCACTCCAGGCGAATCATCTAATGGTCAAAGTCACTATGTATGTGGTGAAGTAGATAAAAACGTAAGCGGATCGGAAAGCGGGCAATTTTGGTGGTTTGACGCTTATTCAGGAAGTAATGATGAAAATAATCTAGGAACAGTATACGTTCAATATCAATGGTTGGATGACAATAAGAAACCTCTTTCTCCAGTTCTTTACCTTTGTGTCGATCTTTCCAACGTGCAAAAAAAATGATAACGGTTCAAGTTCTTAATTTTTCTTAAAAAAACTGAATTGAACTAAAAATCCCCTTAAAAAAACGAGGGGATTTTTTCTAACTATCATTTTTAAAGTAAAAATTTTAGAACGTTCTTAAAAATGACTGAATTAAATTATACCCCTAAAACCTGGGATGCTGGCGACTATATTAAAGCCAAAGAAGTAACCGACATGAGCTTGGCAGTTGGCGATACGGAAAAGCTATCCACAGAAACTAATTCTTTTGTCGATTCCTTTAAAAAACTTTTCGGAAAATCCGACACAGTCGTTTGTGCCAACCACTTGGAGGGAAACGTCACCAATAAAGGGTTGGTAGCCGTGCAATCCAAAGCAGATAAAATCGACATAACAATGCACGGAAAAGTTAAAAAACATAATAACGCTAATCAAACGCAAGGCTATTGGATCGGTTTTGGTCTGATTCCCAACGATGAGTATAAAAATGTGAAAAAAATCCACTTTAACCAGGATTTCAATACTCCTTTGGTGGTTAAAGAGCAAGATTCAGAAAATAGTGGCGAAAAATACGCCAAAATCGAACTTGATAAACAAATTTGGAATAATAAAGACGGACTCCTTTGTTGGGTAGATGCCTATCCAAGTGACGGAAATAATCGAAGAGAAAATCTTAAACTTCAATATCAATGGCTAGGGGATAACGACACTCCCGTTTCTCCAATACTATTTTTGGAATTAAGTGTTGAAGGAGTGGAAAAAGATACTAGCAATTCCGTTAGTACTAATGAAATTCAATCTTAATTTCTAGGTTTTTTTTTTTTGAGTTTTTTTTTACTCGAAAAAGGTGCTTTTTCTAACTAATGGTTTAATAAAAAACTTGCAAGTGAAATAAAAAGAACATGAATCAATACGTGAAAAAAACCTGGATTGAAGGCGATTTCTTTACCCCTGAGGATGCCAACGCCATCAGTGAGTCGCTGGAAAACACCACTGCGGAAATCACTTCCCAAGCCTCTGCAATAGAAACCATTAAACAAGATGTTGCATCCGATAAGCAATCTATTTCGGCTTTAACAACTTCGGTTGGGCAAAATACCTCTTCTATTTCCACGATCAATGATACACTTTCGAAAGCAACCACGGATATTTCGGAATTACAAAAATTGCATCCAGTACTTGACGAAATCATTCCTGCCGTCATTGCCGATCACGGATCAGACAACCCTAAGAAGGACTCTTTAGTCAAGAGCTTCTACCTAATAGCATCCCAAGCTGTCCCGAACGTAGTCAATGTGGTTTTATTTGCCAAAGACTTAGAAGAGCATACTAATGCGGATTCATCTAATGGTAAAAAAGGACATTGGATTGGATTTGCCGTCATTCCCGCCGACAAAACCGTTGACGGCATGAAATACGCCTTTGGTAATAAGGAATTAGGAAATAAAACCGCTTTGGAAAACAATGTTGATGGAAAAGGGGCAAAAGGGGTTGCCTTCTACTTTGATCACACCGAAGACCTCTATAAAGCGAGTGTTAAATTGCGTTGGATGAAAGGAGACACCGAAGTCGGTAGCGAAACCATCTATATCGTTGATTTTGGAGGTGTCTCAAACACTTATCCCTCCATGACGTCTAAAGGTATCAAAATCACCGAGAAAGGTGTAAAAGTCGCTTAAAATAAATTCTTAAAAGAAAAGCCCCGTAAAAGGGGCTTTTTTATTTGACATATACTGCGAAAATTGAAAAAATAACCAAAAGAACGCAAGCCAAAGTAAGGCTGGAGAGAAATCGTAGAATTTTTTGCATAATCATGTATTTAGAAATTTTAGATAAAAAAATAGAGACCCGTTTAAGAGTCTCTATTTTCCGAAAGAGTATTTTCCCTCTTACCCCTCACAAGTCGAAAAATTGGAGCATTGGAAACGGAAATTTCTCCCTCTAGTTAAACCAAAAATTAAGATTTTTGGGAAAATGACCATTCGAATCCGATTAGGTAGCCGACTTGTTCAGTGAAAAATGATTGACATTTTCCCCGTATCTCGCTTTTGTCACCTTGATTCCGTTTACTTGGTCATTTTTTAATTTTCTCTTTCGTCTTTAGACTACTCGAAAAAACTCTAAAATGCTCTCCTTAAAGAAAGCACTTTAAGGTTTTTTCTCAAAAGAATTTTAAGAACCGCTCTCGAATTTGAGAGTTGATTCCTAAGTTTTCATTGATTTTTAAAATTTCACTTTTTGTTATAAAAATTTTAAAATTGTTTTAGAAAAGTTTGATTTCCTTTTTTAGAGAAAATCCTTATTTTCTAGGGTGTAAACTTTAACCCCCTGATAGACTAGAGTCTTTTTTACTTTTATTAAAAAGACTCATCACCTTTACTTTTACTATTCTTTTTCTTTTGAGAAAAAGAAAAACACGGTTTGGGAGAATAAACTCATATAAACAGTTAAAAACTGTTATTATTATTAGTAATAATAATTGCTGAACCTAACCGTTATAAAATGCGAACGATAAACATGGAATTTTTAACGATCTTAATTTTTATCACTCGCATTTACAATTCATTATTTTACTCTTATTGTTTTTCTTTGTCAAGAGAAATTTTTAATAATGGTGCTAGGTCGTGGATTCGAACCACGGAAGGGATAACCCAACGGTTTTACAGACCGCCTCTTTTAGCCACTCAGAAAACCTAGCATTAAAACTTTTTCACGTTGTTAAAGAACCATTCGATAAAAAGAATTTTACTCTTCTTGTTTTTCTTTGTCAAGAGAAATTTCATTAGTATTTTCCCTAACATAGTTTTTGAGTCTCACAAGGGGGCTAAAAAAGATATATTTTCCATCGCAAATAAATTTTCTAATAGAAATTTTCTTGTAGCAATTATCAGAAACTTTCATGCATTTTTGACTTCCCAAAAATTCAAATTGGTTTTTTGGAAAATAGTTTAAAAGGTCACATGATACTGACATCACACCATCATAGTCATAAGGAATGTCTTTGACTCTTTTAACTCTTATGACATCGTCTAACCAAATATTTTCCACTTTTTGGTATTCGATTTCTTTTATTGACTTCGTTAACTTAATTGAAGGGTAGTCGATTTCTCGAAAATTGTTAAACCATACCACGCTTTGAATCATTTTGGAAGCATTTTGCTCATTTAAGTTTCCCATAGTGAATGTGATTTTCTGTCTATTAAATTTTTCATTTAAATTTTTACTATCAATAAAGGTTTTTCCGATAGCCCAATCATATATCACGTCTTTCGCTGTGATAAACATATTTCCTTCTAAAATCAAAAACTTAACATTTTCTTTCATCATCCGATTATAAAAACGTAATGTTTTTGAAAAAGGAGGATTAGTCACCACATAATCATGTTCTTTTATTAAATCGAAAACTTCTTTAGAAAGAAAATCACCATCACCATCAAGTAATTTAAGTTCTTCTTTAATAGGATACTTGGATTCCCCCCCCCCTC
>CANPXY010000071.1 GCA_947587115.1 uncultured Bacilli bacterium | reverse complement strand
TATATAGATATGTTTACATAATCTATCCGCAATCTTATGTTATGATGAAAGTGTTGGTGATAGAATGAAACTATATAATACGTTGACAAGAACAATCGAGGAGTTTGTTCCTTATGAAGAGGGAAAAGTAACATTCTATACCTGTGGGCCAACGGTGTATCATGATCAACATATAGGGAATATGCGTAACTATATTGGACACGATATTTTGGATAAGACATTGCGCTATCTTGGATATGACGTATTAAGAGTCATGAATATTACAGATGTAGGACATTTGACGAGTGACTCTGATTCTGGGGATGACAAGATGGTAAAGAGTGCCAAGGAGCAACACAAGAGTGTCATGGATATTGCCCATTATTATACGGAACAGTTCTTCAATGATTTCAAACTGCTTAACAACAGAGTTCCTGAGGTTGTGGCACCGGCAACGGACTATATTGCGGACTATATCAAAATTATTCAAAAGTTATTAGATACAGGATATGCTTATCAAGCAGGAGGAAACGTCTACTTTGATGTCTCTAAGTTGAAAGATTATTATCAACTTACCAATCATAAAGAAGATGAGATGGTAGTCGGTGTTCGAGAAGGAGTTTCTTTTGATGAAAATAAACGAAATCAAGCTGATTTTGCGCTTTGGTTTACCAAATCGAAGTTTGATGATCAGGAATTAAAATGGGAGTCTCCTTTTGGACTTGGTTATCCAGGATGGCACATGGAGTGTTCCGGTATCAGTATGCATTATTGCGGAGAGCACTTAGATATTCATGGTGGTGGAGTCGACAATATTTTCCCTCATCATACGAATGAGATTGCGCAAAGTGAAGCTTATTTAGGACATCCGTGGTGTCACTATTGGTTTCACAACGAGCACTTGATGGATGAGAGCGGCAAGATGAGCAAGAGCAAAGGCGCAACACTCACTGTGTCGTTGTTGAAAGAAAAGGGCTATGATCCTTTGGCTTATCGCTTCATGTGTTTAAACAGCCATTATCGCAAACAGATTGTATTCAGTTATGAAAACTTAGAAAACGCTACAAAAGCATTTGTGAAACTTAAAAACAAGATTCAAGCATTAAAACCAGAGGGATCTTATGATTCAGGTTTATTTCACGAATGGGATCAAAAATTTATTGCCTGTCTTGAAGATGATTTGAATATCCCTAATGCGCTCACTTTACTTTATGATTTACTGAAAAGTGAGGTTGCTGGTAATATCAAGATCCAATTGATTGAACAATGGGATCAAGTATTCTCGTTAGATCTATTAAAAAAAGATGATGAAGCAGAAGAGGAAACCTTAGATGAGGAAATCTTAAAACAGATCGAACGACGCAATCAAGCCAAAAAAGAAAAAAACTTTGCTTTGGCAGACGAAATCCGTGAGGAATTGTTGAAACAAGGAATACGGCTGATCGATGGTAGAGAAGGAACCAAATTTGAAAGAATATAAGGAGGCTTATTTATGATCTATTATTATGGTTATGATATGATTGGATGGATTTTGGTTGGAATCGGAGCAATTATTACGATTGCTGCTGATGCGTATGTCAATAGTTCTTATCGAAAGTATAAAAGAGTAAAGACCAATCAGGAACTTACGGGATGTGAAGTGGCACGAAAGATTTTAGATGCCAATGGACTTAATGATGTCTATGTTGTAGAGACTTCTGGTGTTTTATCCGATCATTATGATCCAAAGAGAAAGACCGTGAGACTTTCAAAAGATATTTTTCACGGAACGAGCATTGCTTCTGTTTCCGTTGCGGCACATGAAGTTGGGCACGCTCTTCAGGATAAAACAGGATATACCTTTATGAAGGTTCGCAGTTTCTTAGTACCATTTACTAATTTTGGTTCTAAGTTCGGTTATGTTGCATTGTTTATTGGTTTGATTTTTGGTATTATGGATTTTGCTTGGGCTGGAATTGGACTGTTGTTGTTGATCGTGTTATTTCAACTAGTAACTTTGCCAGTAGAGTTCAATGCTTCTTTTCGTGCAGAAATGCAGCTTGATAAATTAGGAATTTTAGATAAGGGAGAGCAAGCTGCGAGCAAGAAAATGTTGCGAGCTGCAGCTTATACATATGTGGCATCACTGGTAACGACGATTTTAGAAATCTTACGATTGTTGCTTATCGTAATGGCTAGGGGAAGAGATGACTAAAATCTCTTTTCTTTTTTTGTCGAAAAAAGTGTGTACTTTTGTGAAAAAGTTTGTTATACTTGGAGTGTACTAAGATAGGGGTTAGAAAAGAGTAAGGGAGTGGTTATTGTGGTACAAGTGCGTGATTTTATGGATGATGATATGATTATCGATGAATCGAGTGGCGATTATAATTTTGATGAGCAAATCTTAAAGCCTCACATGACGAATACATTCGATTTGGAAGATGATATAGATCCTGTGGATGAGACTCTTGATCATGAGGATGCAAGTGAAGTAATCGATATCGAAACGCCTGTCTCACAAGATGAGACACCTAGTGTAGATACCTTTTCAAGTGTAGATGCGTCTTCTGATGATGACGACGATGATGATGACACGGCGCCAGGAGACTTTGATGCTCTATTCGATAGTTTGTCTAGTGATGTAGCAGGTGCGAATGATTTTATTTCTACACTTTTAGAACAAAAGAAAACAGTGAAAAATCATGCCGCTAATTTAAAAGAAAATCAAGAAAAATTAAATAAAGAAAAAGAAGAGTTTGCACGTTATATGAAGAGTGAACGTGAACGTGTCGCTGCTCAGAAAACACAGTGTGACGAGTATGTTCGATCTCAAAAAACTCGTTTACAAAATGCAGAGAGTCAATTTAATGAAGAGACAGCGGCTACGAAAGAAGAACTTGCTTTAGCGGAAGCATCTTTAAAAGCTTCTAATGAAAAACTAGAAAATGAAAAGTCACAATTTAAGGCTTACAAAGAACTTGAAGAGAAAAAGTTACAAGCAGATCGTGAACGATTGGAAAAGGATCGTAACAAACTTGAAAATGATATTGAACAATTCCGTAAGGAAAAAGAGATCATCATGAATCGATTGAATGCGCAAGAACAAGAGTTACAGACCCAAAAAGAACAATTTGAGTCATCAAAAGCGATCGAACTTGAAAAACTTAAAAATGAACAGTTGGAAATCAAAACACAGAAAGAACAATTCGCGAAAGAAAAAGATATCGAAATGAAAAAGATTGAACTTGAGAGCAAGAATTTATCGAAACGTTGTGAGAAGTTTAAAACTTTGGTTTCTCAATTTAATTCGGGTTTTCAACAATTACCAGAAGAAGAACAATAGAACTATAAATCAAAAAGTGTGGAAGCTTTTTGATTTTTTTGTTGCCAAAATCACAAAACTAGGGAAAGAAGTCTTAAAATATCTGTTTCTTGTGGTATAATTTTGGTGGGTGAAATTATGGATACGAGACAGATCAATGTTTTAGTACTTGCGTATTTAGGTGATACGATCTATGAAGACTATGTTCGCAAGTTTTTGATTCAAAAAGGGATTGGCAATGTTCATGATCTACAGAGTGCTTCGGTTCAATATGTGAGTGCCAAGAGTCAGGCCAAGTATTTACAAGCATTGTTAGATCAGAATCTATTATATGAGGAAGAAATTGCTATCGTAAAAAGGGCACGCAATTATAAGACTACGTCGCATCCTAAGAACTGTGACATTGTCACCTACAAGTATGCAACGGGCCTTGAGGCTTTGATTGGTGCTTTGGAGTTAGAAAAGAAAAACGATCGAATCGATACATTGATGGAATATATATTAGGAGGTACTTTATGTTCGTGTGTGGAAGAAACGTTGCAATAGAGTTATTACAAAATCCCAAAAAAGTGAAAAAAGTATTTTTACAGCGTGGTTTTGATGATCAAACGATTATTTCTCTACTTGAAAACAGTAAATTGAGGGTCGAATATCGCGATAAAAAAGAATTAGATCGACTTGCAGAAACGGTTCATCAAGGTATAATGCTAGACATAGAGGACTACGAATACCGTTCTTTAGATTGGCTGTTGGAAGAGCAGGCGCATTCTTTTGTAGTGATCCTTGACCATTTAGAAGACCCACACAATCTGGGCGCAATCATTCGGACGAGTGAGGCTGCTGGAGTGGATGCCATTATTTTACCTAAAGATCGTGGAGTTAAAGTGACCCCGACGGTCATGAAAGTTTCGGCAGGAGCTCTTAGCAATATGGATTTGTGTCTCGTTACGAATTTGACGCAGACGATTCAAAGTTTGAAAGAAGCAGGCTATTGGATTGTCGGCACTGATCTTGAGGGACAAGATTATCGGGCAATCGACTATACTGGCAAGATCGCTTTGGTCATCGGAAATGAAGGAACAGGTATGAGTAGACTTGTTAGAGAATCGTGTGATTTTATAGCAAGTATCCCTATGAAAGGAAAAATCAACAGTTTGAATGCCTCTGTTGCAGCAGGAATTATGATTTATGAGGTGGTTCGAAACAGAAAGTAGGGGAATATGAAATATCGTGACATCAATGATTATGAAGTGATGTATTTAATAGAAGAGAATACGGAAGAGGCGGAAGATTTACTGTATCAAAAATATCGTCCGCTCATATTATCTTGCGCGCATAAATATTTTAAAGCAGCGAATGGGCGTGGGTTAGAGTTAGAAGACTTTATTCAAGAAGGATATGTGGGACTTGCTCGAGCAATTCAAAGATATACCATCGATAAAGACTGTATGTTTTATACCTTTGCCCTTCTGTGTATCGATCGGCAAATGCAGACGGTCTTACGCAATGCCAAATCTCAAAAACAGGAAGTGCTCAACAATGCGCTTTCTTTGGACTATGAACTCCCAAGTACCGATATGATCGTGAGCGATGTCGTAGAGGATCAGTTGGAACCCAATCCCTTAGATTTAGTAATCGATCTTGAAAACTGGGTTCAATTAACTGACTTTTGTAATGATCTTCCATTTGTTCAATCTCAGGTTTTTGAACTGCGTTATCATGGTTTTAGCTACGATGAAATTGGAAAGTTACTCGATTTATCTAAGAAGAGTATCGACAGCCATCTCGTTCGTATTCGTAGAAAATTGCGTCAGAGTGGCCTTCGAAAAATTTTGGTATAGCGCGCGAAAACGATTGTAATTTTGATGCTTTTGTTATACAATGATCATAGGTGAATCATATGGGAGATAAGATGAATTTGAAAGAATGGCTGTCTCTTCATGAAGATCAAGATGAAATGCGTGGAATGTTCTGTCGTATGGATGCGAAGATGAAGTATATTCATGAAAGAGGATATTATGTGACGAACTTTAGTCCGGATAAAATCGATGTGGATGCATCGAATGTTGATTTTCAAGAACTCGGCGTCATGGCTAAAGATGATTATCAAAATTTGATGGATCATAATATCTATACGATGGCTTTTCTTGCGATTGCGAGCTATTCGCACTGTATCGATTTTTTACGTCCAGCTTTTCTTTCTGAACAGTTTGATCAATTTGTTCCTTTTTTACCTCCAGAAGATGTTCGTTATTATCGGGGTGTGATCCAGGAAAAGCGATACTTTTATTTGACAGACTATATTCGGGTAGCTTCTCAACAACAGCAACAGGAACAACTTCAAAATACAGAAGGTGGCAACAGTACCACACATCAACGTAGTTATACGAAATCTACAGCAGTTGGAAGAATGTATCAAGAGAACGAGAATAATTTGACGAGTGCTGCCTATATCAATATTGTTGTTTTAACCGTTTTTGTAATATCCTCTACGTTGCTTTTATTATTAGGGGT
>CANPXY010000070.1 GCA_947587115.1 uncultured Bacilli bacterium | reverse complement strand
GTATAATGATGATGCCGTCCATGTCAATGAGATTGTTACCCGTTTCAACGATATGTCCATCAATTTGAAACAGTTGATGGCAAGCATTACAGAATCCATCGACGGCATCAATACGGCTGTGGATGAAAGTGCAAATGGCACTACCAACGTAGCGGAAAATACTTCGGAACTGGTAAAGGATATCGGCGAGATTGCCAGTGCCATGGATGATATCTTTGAGATTTTCCGTAGAAGCAATAAATATATCGATGAGACCGCACCATGGATTTTAGCAAAGGAAGAAGCGTCTCAAGATCGATTGAAGACTGTTCTTTACAATCTAGTTGAAGCGATTCGCCAAGGAGCCGTTTTGTTGCAGCCATTCATGAATGCTACCGCCGACAAAATCTTCCAACAACTAAATACAGATCTTACTGGCTATGAGACCCTCGATCGTTTCGGTTACTATAAAGAAGGCACCAAGTTAAATGAAGCCGAAGTACTATTCCAGAGAATCGATGTGAAGTAGTTGTAAAGTAAAATAAAAAAAATAAGAAAAAACTAGATTCTTATTTTTTTTGTGCTATAGTGGAAAGGTAGTGCCAAGAAGTATCCGTAGTATTTGAAACAATAATGCAAAGGAGAAAATTATGACAGCAAAACGAAAAGAGATATTCATTGTCGCAAGTGTCTTTCTACTTACGATCACGACCTTGATCTTCTTTATGGTCAAGGAAAAGAACATCGTTGACTTCACTTATTTAGTATTTATCATATTTTATTTTGTAAAGTTTTTAATCATTCAGCGATGGAGTTAATTGGTATCATTTGACAGTGATATCTTTTTTCTTTTATGATATATTAGAAAGCGTGGGGAAAATTATGATGATCGATACACATTTACATTTATCTAAAAAAGATTATGACTCTATCGAGCGGGTTGTTCTTGATGCTAAGAACAACAACGTTCAAAAGTTGATTGTCTCTGCTTGTGAAAAAGAGGATATGTTAGAAGCTTTGTCTTATATGGATGATTTTCAGGATGTCTATTACACGTTTGGCTTCCATCCTTCAGAAGCATTAAAAGTTACGGATGAAGATCTAGATTGGTTGGAGCAAACCATCGTCACTCACAAGCAAATCGTAGGGGTCGGAGAGATTGGGCTTGACTTTCACTATGGTAGGGAAGACGAAGAAGAACAAAAACGACTTTTTCACGAGCAGCTTGCTCTAGCAGTACGACTTCATCTACCGGTGGTCATTCACTCACGGGATGCCACACAAGAGACGATCCAAATCATAGATCAATATGATGTAAAAGGAGTCATTCATTGCTTTTCAGGAAGTAAAGAGACGGCCAAGATCTATTTAAAGAAAAATTTTTATTTTGGTATAGGAGGTGTACTCACTTTTTCTAACAGTCACTTGAAAGAAGTGGTAGAAGATCTTCCGTTAGAGCACATCGTGTTAGAAACCGACAGTCCATATCTTGCGCCAGTTCCACTTCGTGGCAGCAAGAATGAACCTAAAAATATTCCCTACATTGCTCAAAAACTTGCGGAAGTCAAGCATCTTGATGTTTCTGTTGTCGAAGAGACTACAACGGAAAATGCAATGCATTTGTTTGACTTAGAGCAATAAACATGATATGATTTATCTATAAGAAACAATAGAGGTGCTTATGAAAAAACGAATCAAACGATATCGAAGTAGATTTTTTGTTCTTTGTTTTGTAGTGTTGCTTCTTTTTGTCATTGCCCTTGGGAATGAACGTGATGTGATTGTAACCTATAACGTCAACAGTGTGAAGTCGATTGAGGCAGTACACATTGTATCAAAATACAGCACGTTGGTAAAACCAGAGTTACCGACGCCATACCAAACCTTTGAGGATGCAGTAGCCCATGGAGCAGAAGGACCCGTCTCCTTCGTTGGAACCATGACCGGCTATGGACCTGACTGTGTTGGCTGCGGTGGACGTGTAGGATGCCCACCAAGACAAGATGTACGAAACGGCAATATCTATTTCAATGATAATGAATATGGAACGGTTCGAATTGTCGCAACTGACAAACGAATTCCATGTGGTAGTATTGTAAGAATTTCAAATTTCTCATTTCAAGAAGAACCAATTATTGCAATCGCACTCGATCGAGGGGGAGCGATTGTCAACAATACAATGGATTTACTCTATGCCTCTGAAAGCGAGACCAATGCGATCGGAAGACAATACAATATTCAGTTTGATATTATACGTTGGGGATGGTAAAACATCTCTTTTTGGGGATGGTAAAACATCTCTTTTTTTCTTGTTTATCGTCAAAATTTGTGTTATGATGAAAATAATAGGAGGCCTAGTTATGAGAAAAACGCATACAAAAGAGATTATTTTTGCGATCAGTAGCGTCATCTTATTGATCATTATTACCATTGGTGTAAGTTTGGCAGTATTTACTTATAGTCGGGCTGGATCTCAAAGTAATACAATTAGTACAGGAACTATAACGTTTACTTATAGCGAGGATAGTAATGGGATTGAACTTGTCAATGCTATCCCGATGACGGATACCGCAGGGAAGGTCTTAATAGCTTCTGAAGAAGATCAAGGGGTAATTCAAGGGTACTTTGACTTTTCTGTCTCAGCAACCATGTCATCTAGTGTGCCAATTGTTTATGAAATCTATGGAACAGTGGAATCAGAAAGTACAATGGATTCAAATTATATAAAAACTTATCTTACAAATGTAGATGGTTCTGATGAAACTCCAGTAGAAGGATATAATGGTCAAGAGGTTCCTGTTTACGGTAGTTTAGTAGCAGCAACTTCAAATCCTACAGGAAAAAGATTATATACCGATACTTTCACGAGTAGCACAACAAAGAATTTTCGATTAAGACTTTGGGTAGCAAGCAGTTATACCACAACAGATGTTTCTAATAAATTTATCATGCGTGTCAATGTAGCGACAATCGATGAATAGCAAACTCCATTCTAAGTGGAGTCTTTTTTTGTCTTTAAATATATGTAAAATAAAGATTATATTTTGACAAATCATTAAAATTTTAATTAAGGGTGTGTCAAAATTTGAAAAAAATGTTGACAAGAGAAAAAGCTTTCCCTATAATTAAAATAGGAAGGAGGATAAGAAAGATGAAAAACGATTCATCAAAACAAATTTTGTTATCAGTGTTAGGAGTAGCAATTCTTGTAGTTGCTGTAGTAGGTGTTTCTTTCGCTGCATTTACTTATACCGGAAAGGGTTCAGTGGAAAACACTATTAAAACTGGTACAATTAAGGTAGTTTATAATGAAGGTGAAAAAGGAATCAGTATTACTAATGCTATGCCTGTGAGTGATACAATTGGTAAAACAATCGAGGCTGAAGATGCTAAAGGTAGTGGTTCTCTAGCTGAAGGTGGCGATACAGGTGTATTTGATTTTAATGTAGAAGCAACAATTGTTGGTACAGTTAGTATCAATTATGATGTTATTGCCGTTAAACAAGCTGGTTCTGATTTGGAAGAACAATATGCAAAACTTTATCTAGAAAAAGCGTCATCTGATGCATTTACTGATAAAACTGAAGCAAAGGCACCTACTGTCTTTAGTGAATTAGATGATGTATCAAGTGCATCTACAACTGCTGGCCAAGGTGCTGGTTCAAGTGCAAAGTTATTAACTACTGGAACGTTTACTACCACAAAGACTGATTATTACAGATTAAGAATGTGGGTTGATGAAAACTATGATGTAGGAGAAACAAGCAAAACATTCACAGTTAAAGTCGATGTATATGCAGATGTTCAATAAACAAGCTAAATTTTATGACTGAAAAAGGGAACTATCCCTTTTTTGTTTTGTAAATTTATATGGTGTTTCAGAAAAATATTGATGCGCACTTTTATTGATTAGTGCAGTTTTATCTTGCACTTTTTTTTAGTTGTTGTTATACTTATAATATCTGATAAATGTATGTATATGGCAGATATTTTTATAACTGCGTGTCAATTTAGCGGAAACTAATGGATGGCAAACACCATTCTAAAATAGGGTTGTAATATTTTTAATATATCAACGAAGTATTATGTTTTGTCAAATCATTAAAATTTTAATTAAGATTTTGTCAGAATTTGAAAAAAATGTTGACAAGAGAAAAAGCTTTTCCTATAATTAGAATAGAAAGGAGAATAAGATAAAATGAGAAATGATTCGTCAAAACAAATTTTATTATCAGTTTTAGGGGTAGCTATTTTAGTTGTAGCTGTTGTAGGAGTTTCGTTTGCTGCGTTTACTTATACCGGAAAAGGTTCAGTGGAAAACACTATTAAAACTGGTACAATCAAAGTGGTGTATAATGAAGGTGAGCAGGGTATCAATATTACTAATGCTATGCCTGTGAGTGATGAAGTCGGTAAAACAATCGAGGCTGAAGATGCTAAAGGTAGTGGTTCTCTAGCCGAAGGTGGTAATACAGGTGTATTTGATTTTAATGTAGAAGCAACAATTGTTGGTACAGTTAATATCAAATATGATGTTATTGCTATTAAGCAAAGTAGTTCTGATTTGGAAGAACAATATGCAAAACTTTATCTAGAAAAATCATCATCCGGTGCTTTTTCTGACAAAACTGAAGCAACGCCACCTACTGCCTTTAATGCCTTAGATGATGTATCAAGTGCATCTACAACTGCTGGCCAAGGTGCTGGTTCAAATGCAAAGTTATTAACTACCGGAACGTTTACTACTACAAAGACTGATTATTACAGATTAAGAATGTGGGTTGCAGATAATTATAAAGTAGAAGATAATGGAAAAGCATTTACTGTTAAAGTCGATGTATATGCAGATGTTCAATAAACAAGCTAAATTTTATAACTGCAAAAGGGAACTATCCCTTTTTTGTTTTGTAAATTTATATGGTGTTTCAGAAAAATATTAATGAGTACTTTTATTGATTAGTGCAGTTTTATCTTGCACTTTTTTTTAGTTGTTGTTATACTTATGATAGATGATAGAGGTGGTATATATGACAGATGAAAAAGATATAACTTCACAAACGTCGACGCGGCGGTTACGCCCTCTTATTTTGATGTTAATAGCTCTTGTTATCTTAGTGGTGCTTATGTGTAGTCTTTCTTTAGCGATTGTTGTATATGACAAAGAAGGATCTGTTGTAAATTCTATTAAAACAGGAGGGTCTATCATGATAATGTATATTGAAGGGGACAAAGGAATCAATATTACCAACGCGGCACCTATGAGCGATGAGGTTGGTAGACAATTATCTGGCGATGATGAAACCTTTCATTTTACGGTATCTGCGGAATTGAAAAATGCTACGGCTCGTTATGAAATTGCTGCTATAAAAAATGCTGCCAGTACACTTTCGGATAGTGATATTCGACTATATCTAGAAAAATCTGTCAATGATGGTGCTTATACAGCATCTATGAATCCATCTCCTTTTATACCAATATGGAGTCAAACTGCTCTTGGAGCACCAGAAGGTTCTATGATTATGGAAGCCGGCGAATTGACGCAAACGCAAACGAATGATTATATTTTGCGTATGTGGCTTAAGGATAGTTATGTAGTGGATCCTGACAATCCTAAATCTTATACGGTAACTGTCAATGTTTATGCAGCTGACTAAATGGTCTTGGTTATGTCCAAGGCTTTTTTGTATAAGAAAAATATGAAGTTTGTAATGGATGACATTAAATTTTATTTCGATGCGATCTTTCTTATTATATATTTATATAATATTTTATTTTTATAGTGGCAAATATGACCATTTTATGATATTATTAGTTTATAGTGAGAATAA
>CANPXY010000069.1 GCA_947587115.1 uncultured Bacilli bacterium | reverse complement strand
AAACTTGATTCTGTTATCCGCCAATACGTTCCTAACGGATTTGGAATCCATGAAAAAGAGCACCAAAATTCCTCTTTAATAGACTTTAATCGACTCCATTGCATAGCTAATGTCAATATCCAAAGAGCCAAACAATCAATCGGTTCTTTAGGAGGTGGGAATCATTTTATCGAAATTGATAAAAATCCACAAAATGGTTCTTTGTTTTTAGTGGTGCATTGCGGTTCTCGAAATTTCGGATTGCAAGTTGCTCAGCATTACATTCAAAAAGGTAAAGAGTATTGCCGATCAATAGGAAAAGATTCTGAGGAATATGTTTTTGGGAAAGACTTTCAAGACTACCTCGATGATTGTGTGATTGTTGACAAATACGCAGAAGTCAACCGCAAGACAATTGTCGATATAATTCTCGAAAAAATGAATTTGCACCGCAAGGAAAACGGATTGTCTTTTACAACTAAGCACAATTACGTTGATGTAGCCTCTAAAATCGTTCGTAAAGGGGCGGTTCGGGCTTGTAAAGGTGAAAATCTTATCATTCCTATCAATATGGCTTACGGTTCTTTACTATGTGTTGGTAAGGGTTCTTCTCGTTGGAATTATTCCGCTCCGCACGGTGCTGGTCGCATACTTTCCCGAAACAAAGCAAGAAAAACCGTTTCTATGGATGATTTCCGAGACTCGATGAAAGGAATTTTTACAAATTCTGTAAATGAAAAAACTTTAGATGAGTCTCCGATGTCTTATAAAGACGCTAATGACATTATTGACAATATCGGAGAAACAGTCGATATAAAGGCGGTTTTAAAACCAGTTTTTAACTTCAAAGCGTCTTAGCGAAATTTATCGCCCGTGGTCATGATTGGAGGCTCGTCAAGTGTTTCTTGACAGCCTCTAAAATCATATGGGCGGATGTTTTCTTTTTGCTTAGTCATATAAGCGTTTACCCCCATATAAATTCCGATTATTGAGGCTTGAGTCACATAATAGAGATTGATAATTTCTTCAATGGATTTTATTCTAGCGTCAGTGACAAAAGGGGTAAAAAGTAAAATCGTGACAATAGAAATTCCTACCATAGCTACCCACGCCAGTATAGACTGATTCAACGTCTTATATTGGTTTTTCTCAATGTCACGGATAACTTTAGTAAGTTCAATATCCTCACTGTCGAGTTTTCCGTTAGCGTTTACATCAACCACAATGGGTTTAACCATGATTTTGTTTTCTCTAACATCAGGCTATATGAAATAAACTAGTTAGATAAAAACGTCATTTTTTTCATGTTTTCGAGTTAAAAAGTGAAATATAAAAGTCATCCAATTATCGACAATGGAATAGCATTAAGACTATTGACAATTTTATGCACTCCGTTCAAAGAGTTTCCCGCCTACAAAAGCGGAGTCATTGATGAAAAGGGAAAATACATTGTCCCGAAAGCTTCAAGAACGAGCGTGCAAAAAAAGACTTTGACTTATCTCGATAGGCTAATGATCAATGTCAAAAAAATAATCAACAAATTGCCAGGTGGCGAAAATAAACTTAAAAATATAGTTACCGCCATGTTTTTGATCAAAGAAAGTTTAGAGAAAGAAACTGATAATCCCGATTTACTCGAATATCGTCAAATTCATTCCGAAACCCTCATAGAAAGTGACAAAGAGTTTGAACGAATGATTATTAAGAGCTTTATGGATTATCAAAATTTAGTGGAAAACACCCGAAAAGCCCAAGAAATTGTCGATGAGGATTGCACCACGGCAGGAGTTGCCACAGTTGCCTATCCGATGGGTGATATGGTAAGACGAAAGAAAAAAGAAGAACTTTTAGGTTGGATTGATGACTTCACTCGTATGGCAAGTTTGTAAAGAATTGTTTTCCACTTCATGGTTTAAGATTGCGTCAATTATTGGCGTAATTGTTTTTGTGTGGTTTTCTGCTCACTCCATCTATTCAAGAGGCTATGATAAAGGTGTTATTGATACTAATAAAGCAGTAGTAGCCGAAAGGCAAAAGTGGCAAAATACCGTTGCCAATATTCAGGAAAGTCATGAAACCGAAGTGGGGAAACTCGAAAAAAATTACTTGGAAAAATTGGAAAGTTTGAATAAAGAACTTGAAAAAATGAAGTACAACCCTAATTTGATTGTCGATACCTTAAAAGAAAAAAATAGTGAGTTGCCTCCTGAAGTGGTGGTTTTCCACGATAGAATTGTCAAAGGGATTTCTTTAGACAAGTCTTTTAGTCAAAAAGAATTGGAAAAAGCCAAAGGGTATACTTTAGACAAATTGGTTTATAAACTTAGGAAAAATTACACTATTTGTAAGAAAAACAAGGTGCAACTTGAGTCATTGCAAGAAGTCATTAGAGATTTTCAAGAAAAGCAAAAAGAGTTGGCAAAATGAAAAGTATTGGCGTTTTTATGATTTCTTTATTAGGAGTGCTTATTTTGAGTTCTTGTGCAACTTCTCAAGTAGAAAGTCCTGCGAAAAAAGATCAGCTTATTTTGAAAGTTCCCCAAGAATTACTAACACCCCCTCTTGAGTTAGAGACTTTTGTCAAGTAAAAAAGCGATGCCATTTAATCAAAAGCAACAAAAAGGCTACAACGGCAATACGGCTGTTAAGGTCGCTGGCGAGCAACATCAATATACGTTAGAGGAAATCAAGGATTTTCAAAAATGTATGACTGATCCGTCATACTTTATCAACAATTTTGTCAAAATTGTCAATATTGACAAAGGGGTGATTCCTTTTAAGACGTATGAATTTCAAGATAGAATCATAAAAGCTATCACAGACAATCGGTTTACTATTTGTAAACTATTTCGCCAAAGCGGAAAAACCACCGTGGTAAGTGCTTATTGTCTTTGGTTTGCTTTGTTTCATTCTAATAAAGAAGTAATGATACTTGCTAATAAACTTGCCACTTCTTTGGAAATCATGAGCCGAATTGTTTTTTCCTACGAATCGTTACCCGATTTTTTAAAATGGGGTGTCAAAGAGTATAATAAAAGCTCAATCACGTTTGAAAATGGTTCAAAAATCAAGTGTCAAGCCACTTCTGCGAGTGCTATTCGTGGGCGATCCGTGGCTCTTTTGATAATAGATGAATTTGCTTTTTTAAACAAGGATTTAGCCGAAGAATTTATCGCCTCGTCTTTTCCCGCTCTTTCGAGTTCTTCAGAAAGTAAATTGGTTCTTATATCAACACCTTTTGGGTTGAATCATTTTTACAAAATTTGGCACAATTCCGAGCAAGGGTTAAACAATTTCGTGCGAGTCGAGGGCAAGTGGCAGGAGGCAAGAACCCAAGAATGGTATGAAGAGCAATGTAAATTACTGGGATATGACAAAGTGAAAATTGCCCAAGAAATAGAGTGTGTTGTTGGAGACACCTTGATAACGGTTAGAAACGATGACTCAGGAGAGATTTTCACTTTACCTATTGAAAAATTTTACAATTGGCTACCCGTATAAAGGGCTTGACAAACTTCTTATCTTTAATGTATAATTGTTTAAAAGTTGATTTTGTTTATACAATGATTTAAAAGCAGTTGATTAGAGGAGCATTTAAAGATGAGTCATATTCTGAAAGAAAAGTCAAGAGTAGAGATAAGTGGGTTGCCGTCATACTCGCTTAACACAGATCGCTATTTTAATAAAACGCTTGAAGTAAGAACTCCGCCACATGATCCCTATAGGGTTGAAATAGGGCTTTGGTATAATAGCGGAAGCGGAGACATGTTTAAACGTAATTGCGATATTTGGACAACATTAAGCGATGAGGATGTAGACGCATTGTTTGATTTTTTAAGTGAGATTAAATTAAGACGTGCGACTCGCACAAATACTACCCAAGCAAAAAATACAGATAAAGGAGACGTGGTTCGTGACGAAGGCTGTTAAGACAAAAGCTAATCCATTACTTGAAAGGTTGAAGAAAGCCTCTAAAAGTGAATTTGCGGAATCAATGGATAATTCTACAATTCTCAATACCTCGGAATTGGCAAAAACAGATATTCCCGCATTAAACGTTGCTTTATCAGGTTCTTTGGACGGCGGTTTGGGAAGTGGTTTAACAATTTTTGCTGGGCAATCCGCAGTTTTCAAAAGCATGTTCACGCTGATTTGTGCCAAGGCTTATCTTGACAAATACGATGACGCCGTTATGCTTTTTTATGATTCCGAGATGGGCAGTTCAAAGAAATATTTTGAGGCTATCGGAATTGATACTTCAAGAGTTTTGTATGTTCCCGTTACAGATGTGGAGGCTCTTAAGTTTGACATCATGAGCCAATTAGAGGAAATTAAGCGAGGAGATCACGTGGTTATTGTTGTGGACTCCATTGGCAATCTTGCCTCTAAGAAAGAGGTTCAAGACACATTGGACGAAAAGTCTGTTGCGGATATGACTCGTGCCAAGCAATTGAAAAGTCTTACCCGAATGATCACTCCACATTTGAATGTCAAAGATATTCCTGCGATCATGGTCTGTCATGTATATCAAGAACTTGGAATGTTCCCGAAAGTTGTTTTATCAGGGGGCTGTTTGGAAAAAGGTTCTTTGATTAAAATGAGTAACGGCACAGTAAGAACCATTGAAGAAGTCCATGAAAACGAGCAAGTAGTCTCTAAAGACGGTTCTCGAAAAGTTCTTAGAACCTGGAATCCTGATACTTTAGATGACGGACACCCTGAATGTTTGGAAATTGAATTTGAGGATGGCAGTCGAGTAGTTTGTAGTGAGGATCACAAATTTCTCTACGGGGGCAATTGGATAAGTGCAAAAATTCTTAAAGGAATGATTGACAAAGGGATTGAAATAGATGTAGAATCGGAAAAATCCGATTAATGAAAATAAGCGAAAAAGGAGTTGGGAAAATGATTTTTGAATGGAATAAAGACGATTTCAAAGAATTTCAAAAAACTTTGAATTTTTTAAATTGCGAAAATTTCAACACTCATTTTCTCAACTATCTTTGGAGTAATTTTTCTGAGAAGATTTTTCGTAATATGGAAAAAGACAATCCAGTGGCGATTGTTTTTAAGGGGGCAATTCTCAATAGAATTGGGGATAAAGAAACTGGCGGTATGAAAGATTTTGATGACGGAGTAGTAAAAATCCGTTATCGTATTCGCAATCGCTATAAAGGAGACGGGAAAATCTACGATCTTTTTGTTACGACAAAACCCGATAAAACGGAAAGATTTAACAGTTTTTTCATTCGTCTAACGGATTTTACTAATGAAAAGAATTGCTATGATTTTGTCAATTTTACCCCGTCTGTTAAGGATATTGTCAAAGAATAGAGGAGATGTATGAAAATAAAGTCAATTAAAAAAGTGGGAAAAAGAGAGGTATATGACATTGAAGTCGAGGGAAGTCACTCGTATACGTTATCCAATGGGGTGTATTCTCACAATTCGGGTTTAATGTATTCCGCCAATACAATTATATTAGTAACAAAAGCCACAGAAAAGAAAGACGGTGAAGTGGTTGGAAACACCTTTAATATGAGTACGATGAAAAGCAGATACGTTCGGGAAAAGGCGAGAATACCGATTTCTGTAAGTTTTTCAGGAGGTGTAGACAAATATAGCGGTCTGTTGGAAGTGGCTTTGGCAGGCGGTTTTGTAGTAAAACCCGCTCAAGGATGGTACTCAAAGGTCAATTTCGCAACAGGAGAAGTAGATTCCAAAAAATATCGTCAAAAAGAATTAGGTAAAGAGTTTTGGACACCCATTTTAGAGGATAAAAAATTCAAAGATTTTGTAGAAAATACTTTTGCTATTGCCAATAGAAATCTTTTAGATGATTCCTCTTTAAGTGATGGAAAATCTAAAGCCATTGAAGAATTTACCGACAAATCCGAATAAGGGGAAGACTGATGAGTAATGAGTGGGGTGTCTTAGACAATCGGGGGGAGGAAAATTTCCCCAAGTATCATGAATGGTTAGCGGGTAGCTCTCAAGTAAAATCCGTTACTTCTACGAAAATTCTTTATCTATCAAAAGTAAGAGCCGTTAG
>CANPXY010000068.1 GCA_947587115.1 uncultured Bacilli bacterium | reverse complement strand
ATACGGCTTTCCAATATGGCGCTCCACCACATGCTGGAATGGCGCCAGGAATCGATCGCATGTTGATGATGTTGAAAGATACCGAAAGTATTCGCGAGACGATCGCTTTTCCATTAATGGCAAGTGGTGCGGATATGTTGATGAACAGTCCAAGTGAAGTTGATGAGATGCAGTTAAGAGAGGTACACATCAAGGTGCGTGAACAAAACGTCACAAAAGATATTGCGAGTGAAAAGTAATATCTTTTTCATTTTGGTAGTATGTCAAGAGCACTATTTTTCATTGACAGATTATAAGTAAAATGGTTATAATAAAATTGATATAGTAAGGTGAGGGCAATATGTTTAGTGGAAGAAAAAAGGTTTACATAGAGAAGTCGAATAAGCAAAAGCCTTCTAAAAAGGAAATGAAGCGGCTGGTAAGAAGAGAGCTTTATATGATCATGCTTTCTGTTTTTGCTGTGAGTGCCGTTATTTTAGGTAGTAGTTATGCCATCTTTTCTTCTGTCAATAAATCGAAAGATTACAACCAAATCGACCTTGGAACTCTCGTTGTTGAGTATGAAGATACGGGTGACGGGTTGGGAGATATTATCAATTTAGCAGATGTATATCCTGTTTCTGATGCGACGGGTTTGGCAAGTAATGGATATAAATTTAAAATTACGGATACTGGAACGTTAGGAAGTAACTATACAATTCGAATTGCGGATGACGAAGCTATGATCGAAGCAGACGAATGTGAAGGAAATCAACTTCCTAAAGAAGTTTTAAAGTATAGTTTGAATGGTGGTCCTATACATGTTTTAGGAGAAACAGATAACTATACTTTGGATACAGGATTTCTCGAAGCAGGGAAAACAAGAAACTATGAACTTAAGATGTGGATTTCGGATACGGCAGGAAATGAAATTTTAGGCAAGCATTTTCACGGAAAAATTGTTGTAGAGTTGACTGCCAATGCGCCAGGTCCTAACGTTTTTGCTAGCGATGATTGGGCAACGATCATCAACAATGTGAGAAATGGAAATACCAGTAAATACAACGTGGGAGACACGAAAGAAATAAAAATGGGTGGCGAATGGGGAACACAAACGCTACGTATTGCGAATAAAACAACAACAGAAGATTGCACTCGAGCAGATTTTTCAGAGACAGCCTGTGGTTTTGTAATAGAATTTAAAGATATTATAACGCGACATAGAATGTCTCAAGAAAATCAGAATCTGAATGTAGGCGGATGGGAACAAAGCAGTATGAGGGAGTACCTCAATACTGAGATTTATAGTGCACTACCAGAAGATTTAAAATTGGGGATCATTAAGACCCGAGCAATATCGGGCTATGGCCCTAACGATTCTGCCAACTTTAAAACAGAAGATTTCCTATATTTGTTCTCAATAACAGAAATTTATCACGACATTTATGCTGAAAGAGTCACTATGCTTGATTCAGCAATAACTGCAACAAGGCAACTCGACTATTACCGGGGTCAAGCAGTGACAACTACTTTTTATGACGCTGCCAAAAAGCAACCTACAGGTGGAGGTTCCGCTTTCTGGTTTTTACGTACTGCTGCTTTGAACAATCTATGGGGACATACATGTGTAAATACAATTGGTGGTCTGTCATGGAGTTCTCCTACCGATCAAAACGGTGGAGTTTCTCCAGCTTTTAGAATTGGTTAAGCTAAATAAGAATTTTTAAGAAGCGACAATTGATCGTTTCTTTTTTGTATAAAAATTTCTAGATTATAGTAATGGTAATGGGGATTTTGCTTTTTACTGGATGTACGGAT
This sequence comes from uncultured Bacilli bacterium, assembly GCA_947587115.1. Lineage (GTDB taxonomy): Bacteria > Bacillota_I > Bacilli_A > RF39 > UBA660 > CANPXY01. The sequence goes on along the minus strand of CANPXY010000068.1, from coordinate 4,243 downwards.
ATGATGAATACGCCTACTAAACGGGTCGAAGAATTCTTAGGAAAATATCAGACGATGGATCAAGTGGTATTGGAGCAGTTGGATGATGTAATTGAAGAAGAGGGGACAATGACAGATCAACAAAAGAAAGATTATAAAGACTTGATGAAAAAACAATATCAAAACTTGTCTTACAAAATTAAAGATGAAACTGTCAATGGAGATGCAGCAACGGTGGAAGTTGAAATCGAGGTTTTTGATTATCATAAAGCAATCGAAGAAGCGGAAGATTATCTTGATGAACATCAAGAGGAGTTTTTAGATGAAGAGGCTACTAATACCCCAGGGGCTATTAATCAAGAAAAATATATGGACTATCGCATTCAGTCACTCAAAAATGTCAAAGATAAAGTAAAATATACGCTTACTATGACACTTACTAAGAATGATAAGAAATGGGTTTTAGATGATGTATCAGAAGTGGATCGCGAGAAAATTCATGGATTATACGATTATTAGAAGAGCTATTTTTATAGTTCTTTTTTTGTAGTCCTTGAAATATTTCATAAGTTTTGTTATACTGATCATAGAATAGACGATCTGATAGAGGAATGAGTTTTATGGTAGGAAATCAGAAAAAATTAAGTCGTAAGGGATTATGGATTATCATTGGTTCTGTGTTTATGATTGCAGGGATTGTTTTGCTTTCATTTTCTTATGTTCGAGAGAAAAAAATTGATGCTTTTGAACTTATGAATTTGCAATTGGCACAGATCAATAAGAAAGAAGAAACAGAGATTCAAACTTCGACGGAGGCAGAAAATCTTCCGGAAGAAGAGGCAACCCCCGAACCAATTGAAGAGCCTTCTGTTTCTATACCTTATATTGGTACATTGGAAATTCCTCAAATTAATTTAAGACGAGGTTTTGTTCAAAAAGATTCTCCTTATAATAATATCAATTATGCAATTACGACATTGCCAAGTTCCACTTATCCAGATGTTGAGAAGGGAAATTTCATTTTAGTAGCGCATTCTGGGACGGCAGCTATTTCCTTCTTTCGCAACTTATATAAACTTTCGGTTGGGGATGTAGCCTATGTAGAATATAATGGAGTTCGTTATCAATATCGAATTGTCAATATCTATTATGAACCAAAGACAGGCACCGTGGCATTGCGTAGAAATGGTGAAAAGACCACGATGACCCTCATTACGTGCACTTATCAAGATGATACGAAACAGACGGTCTACATCTTAGAGTTAGAAAGTCAAATGCCAATGCAATAGGAGGATAAAAATGATACCTACATCTTTTTTTGGACAACTTATTAAACTTGGTCAATTGTTGATTTCATCACCAATTTATTTTGGCTTGTTTGTTATTTTTGTCTTGCTATTTTGCTTTTTATTTTTAAATGTTAAACGTGACAATGTTGTCGTTAAAATTTGTATTTCTGTTTTGTTTTTAACTTTGATGATTTTTGCCATTTTAGGATACCATAAGAGTATTTTCTTAGGAATTGATTATTTGATGGGACAGTTAGTTTTGAATCTTTATTTCCCATCTTTGGCGATCTATGTCATCGTTTTAGGATTTTCTTATTTGGTATTTGTCTATACGATTTTCAGCAAACGTTTTTCCCTTGTGATCAAACGAATCAATGTTGCCTTTTTTACGATTATTCAATTTCTTTTCAGCGTCTTTTTACTTTTGGTAATTACGAAAAAAATCGATGTTTCCAGTAGGATTATGATGTATCAATCAACTGATATGACGATTGTTTTACAAATCAGTATGATCTTATTTATATTTTGGTTGTTGACACTTTTAATTGCACATTATGTTCAGTTGATACGAAAACATTTCTTTCATCATTCTTAATTGAATGATTTCCGGTTGCAAATAAGTTTGAAAAACTAAAAGAGATCGTATTCAATCGATTATAGTAGAACGTATTATCGCTGATATATCACTACCAAGAGGAGAAAAACTCCTCTTTTTTCATGAACAAAATTTTTAATACATATGATGAAATTAGGTGATACGAATGAAAAAAATAATTTTGGTCGTCTTATTTTTAATTCTATTATTTCCAAAAGAAGTTTTGGCCATCAGTGTGACAGGGAGCAGTGCCATCTTAATGGATATGGATAGTGGACGCGTACTTTATCAAAAAAATCCGGATGAAAAGCGACTCATCGCGTCCATTACCAAGATTATGACGGCTACGTTAGCCATCGAATCGGGAAAGTTAGATGAAATTGTGACGGTGGGAGAAGAAGTATTGACGATGTATGGATCGAATATCTATATCGAACTAGGGGAAAAGATGTCTTTGCGGGATCTTGTGTATGGATTGTTATTACGCAGTGGTAATGATGCGGCGATTGTCATTGCGACCTATATTGGTGGGAATGAAGAAAAATTTGTAGAAATGATGAATGATAAGGCAAAAGAAATCGGAATGAAAAATACTGTTTTTGCGAACTCTCATGGTTTGGATGAAGTGACACAGAATTATTCGACGGCACGGGATATGGCAATTTTATCCAGTTATGCCAATCAATTGGATGAGTATCGTAAGATCTCTGGAACTAAGAAATACATTTTAAAGGGGGATGGCAAAACTTATCTTTGGTATAATCGTAATAAACTTCTATCGAGTTATGAATTTGCTACAGGTGGGAAGACCGGTTATACTCCTAGTGCTGGAAGAACTCTAGTTACGACGGCATTAAAAGATACTTTGGCTTTGACGGCTGTCACGTTGAATGATCCGGATGAATATATTTCTCATACCAATCTCTATCAATATGGCTATGAAAATTACCAGAATTATCAGATTATCGATAAAGATACGTTCGCCATTGATCAAAACTTTTATCAAGATCCAGTTTACGTTAAAGAATCGTTCTCTTATCCGCTTACAGAGAAGGAATGTGAAGATGTTAAGGTCTTGATTCAAATCGATCAACTTGAAAATTATCAGGATCAAGATCAAGTGGGCAATGTCGTTGTTTCACTGAAAGACGAGACCATCAAGACGGTTCCCATCTTTGTTTCTGTGAAAAAGGAAAAGAAAGGGTGGTTCGAGCGAATTTTAGAATGGTTTCATTTAAAATCTTATATTTCAGAGTTCCATCTTGTCTAACGGGTGTCTAGTTGAAAAAGTTGATGAATTTTTTTGCTAATACATGGTTTTTGTGTTACAATAAAATTGGATACTAGAAAAGGATAAGGTGGATAGAATGGCTATTAAAAAAGTAATATTGAAACAAGATCCAGAAAAAGCAAAGACGCTTAGGAAAAAAGCAGTTCGTCAGATGGCAATCATGGCGGGCAGTATTTTACTTGGTATTTTAGTATTATTGGGTACAAGTTATGCAATTTTTTCTACGACGTTGAATGGTACAAAAGAACAAGTAATTGTAGCGGGTATTTTTGAAGTTAATTTTAAAGAGGGAAGCAAAGTAATTTTAAATAATACGATGCCACTTAGTGATGAGAAAGGTCAAGAAACGGCTCCTTATACTTTTACGATTTCTAACAATGGAAAAGGAAATGTCGATGCCGTCTATCGTGTTCGTCTAGAAGAAGATACGACTAGTCCAAGTACAATGCTCAGTCGTGATCAAGTAAAGATCAGTTATAAAAAAGATGGTGGGGCTTATTCTAAACCGCAATTATTAAGTACATTGGATAGTGAATTGATCATTGAAACGGATGCTCCATTACCTGTAGGAGAAGAAGTAAGCTACGAGATTAAGATGTGGGTAGCTGAAGAAGTCGGCAATGATGCCCAAGGAAAAAATTATAAAACGAAGATTGTCGTTGAAGCTGTGCAAGCAATCGAAGGGGAATATGAAGATACGGTTCCACCAGTAATTACTTTGAAGGGTAAGCGTACAGAAGAAATCATGAAAGGATCTGATTATACAGAACCAGGAATTGCAAGCATTGTGGATGATGTCGATGAAAGTATCGCGACGACGGCAGCAAAGAAAAGTATCGAATATTACAATGGTCAAGAGACTACTACGGTTCAGGAGATCAACACCAACAATGTAGGAGTATACTATGTCTATTATAGAGTAAACGATAGCCATAACAATGAAGGTATAGCGGTAAGAACCATCAATGTATATGAAAAAGATACAACGCCACCAACCCTTACTTTAAATGGTAATGAGAACATGGAGATCTATCAAGGGGACGAATATACTGAGCCAGGCTATACAGCGACAGATGATCAAGATGGAAC
>CANPXY010000067.1 GCA_947587115.1 uncultured Bacilli bacterium | reverse complement strand
CAGAAGTCTTCCATCACTTAAAGAAGGTTTTAAATGAGCGAGGTCTTTCTACTGGCGTAGGAGATGAAGGTGGTTTTGCACCAGATTTAAATAGCAATCAAGAAGGCTTTGACTTGATCATGGAAGCAATTTCTAGGGCTGGTTACACGCCAGGGGTAGATGTAAAATTAGGAATCGATGTTGCGGCAAGCGAGTTTTATCGTGATGGCAAATATCATTTAGATGGAGAAGGCAAGGTTTTATCTACCGATGAACTCATCGCCTTTTATCAAGATCTAGTAGCGAAATATCCAATTATTTCAATCGAAGATCCAGTGGATGAAAATGATTGGGATGGTTTTCAAAAGATCACTGAAAAGTTAGGTGACAAAATTCAACTGGTCGGAGATGATATGTTTGTTACCAACAAAAAATGTCTTCAGATGGGAATCGATCGTCATGCTGGAAATGCCATTCTTCTTAAGGTTAATCAAATTGGTACTATTACGGAAACGTTGGAGACGATCGAACTTGCGAAGGCACATGGTTATAAGACCGTGATCTCTCACCGAAGTGGAGAGACAGAAGATACGACGATTGCGGATCTTGCAGTTGGATGGTCACTTGGACAGATCAAAACTGGATCTATGTCTAGAACGGATCGTATTTGCAAGTACAATCAGTTGATGCGGATCGAAGAAGAACTACATTTGTAATATAAAACATATCAAATAAAACGCGTTATTATTTCTGAAATTATGGTACATTATTGTTACGTGTGAGGAGGATATTATGCAGACAGTATTATTAATCGTATCAATTTTGTTAATCGTCATCGTTTTGTTACAAAGTGGTAAGGCTGAAAGTGCATCACAGATTATCAGCGGTGGAAACTCTGATTTGTTCAGCAATCGTAAAGAGCGTGGAAGTGAACTTGCAATCAGTCGTATTACGATGACACTTGGACTTGTGTTCTTTGTCATCTGTGTTGTAATGTCATTTATGTAATTTCGGGGCTATGATTTTAGCCCTTTTTCTTTTATAATAATAATAGAAGGTGAAAGTATGATAAAGGATCAAATACTAGAATTATTAAAAGGGCAAGATCATGCTCTAACGCTAATTGAAATCGCTGATCTTCTAGGGACTTCTACTCCAGAAGATTTACGTCTCTTGGCTGTTGCTTTAAATGAACTTGAAAAAACGGCTATGGTCTATCATTCCCACAAAGATAAATATATGCTCCTTGAAGATAGTCATTTGAAAAAAGGAATTATGCGTGCCAACAAAAAAGGTTTCGGTTTTGTCGACATCGAAGGGGAAAATGAAGATATCTATATTGCTCAGGAAAATATGAATGGAGCGATTCATGATGACGTGGTATTGGTTGAAGTGATCAGCAAGAAGGATGTTAACCGTATCGAAGGCCGCATCGTAAAAATTTTAAAACGGGAACTTTCCACATTTGTTGGAGAAATTTATTTTCAAAATGAGATTGGCCATATTAAATTGGATGATACAAAATTGAAACTGGATATTGAGATTCCTAAGAAAAAGAATTTGGGAGCTGTGGATGGCCATAAAGTTTTAGTAAAGATTGTTCATAGTTTGGGTAAGAACCGATATCAGGGAGAAGTTCTTAAGATTTTAGGTCATAAGAACGATCCGGGGGTCGATATATTATCGATTGTCTATAAATATAATATCAACGATCAATTTCCGGATGATGTTCAAGCGGAACTTTTGGATATTCCTGAAGAGGTTCGTGAGGAAGATTTTAAAGGACGTCGTGATTTGCGTAATGATATGATCTTTACGATCGATGGAGATGATACCAAAGACATCGATGATGCTATTTCGCTTGAAAAGTTAGAAAATGGCAATTATAAATTGGGTGTTCATATTGCTGACGTCAGTTATTATGTCAAAGAAGGAACCGCTCTAGATGATGAAGCAATGGATCGCGGGACAAGCGTCTATTTAGTAGATCGCGTTATTCCGATGCTTCCTCATCAATTATCGAATGGTATTTGCTCTTTAAATCCCAATGTAGATCGATTGGCTATTTCTTGTGTCATGGAGATCGATGACACAGGAAAAGTAGTCGACTATGATATTTTTGAGAGTGTTATTAAATCTCGTATTCAAATGACTTATAAAAAGGTCAATCAAATTCTCGAGGAAAATGTCATTCCGGAAGGGTATGAACCTTATGCAAGCACATTGCACTTGATGCAGGAACTATCAGAAATCTTGCGTAAAATGAGGCATCAAAGAGGAGCATTGGACTTTGATGTCGATGAAGCTAAGATCTTGGTTGACGAAACTGGGAAACCGACAGAAGTGGTCTTGCGCAATCGTGGCGTTGGAGAAAAGTTGATCGAGGACTTCATGATTGCGGCCAACGAATGTGTAGCGCGTCATATCTTTTTTATGGAACTTCCTTTTGTATATCGTGTTCATGAATATCCAAAAGAAGAGAAGATTCGTAATTTCTTAGCTTTTCTTGGTACGCTTGGTTACCAAGTGACAGGGGACTTTAAAGATACGAGGCCTAAGACACTTCAGCGTCTGTTAGAGTTTTTACATGATAAAAAAGAATTTGCTATTCTTTCCAGTCTGTTGCTCCGCAATATGCAGAAGGCTGTTTATCTGCCTCAAAATTTAGGGCACTATGGTCTTGCCAGTGATTGTTATACACACTTTACTTCACCAATTCGCCGTTATCCCGATACGACGGTTCATCGTCTGTTGCACACCTATTTGTTTGATCACGACATGAGTAGTAAGACGATTGCTCATTGGGAAGAAAAATTGCTCTATGTCACGGAACATTCTTCTGCCAAAGAACGTGCATCGATCGAATGTGAAAGAGAAGTCGACGATATGAAGATGGCCGAATATATGGAAGAACATATTGGGGAAGAATATCGTGGTATGATCTCTAGTATCATGAGTTTTGGAATGTTTATTCAGTTAGATAATCTAATTGAAGGATTGGTACCTCTTCGGGATATGGATGACTTTTTCCATTATGATGAAGAGACGATGACTTTGACTGGTGAAAAGAGTCATATGGTTTATCGAATTGGGGATGTTGTAAAGGTAAAAGTTATACGTGCGTCCAAAGAAGAAAAAACAATCGATTTTGCAATTGTTGAAAAATTGTAGTATAGTTTATGAAGTAGTAGGAGTGGTAGTACATGGCAAAAAAGAGACGTAAGATGAAAAAGAAAGCAAAGGTTATCTTCTTGTTTTTGGGACTTTTGTTAATTGCTGCTGGCATTACGGTTTCTGTTATGAACATCGATTTTAATAAACCTACTACAAAGAAGCCGGCAGAGGAAATTGAACAAGTTCCAGAGGAGCCCAAGCGTGTTGAAACGCAGGCGTCCTTAATCATGGTTGGTGATGCTTTAATCCATAACAGCGTCTATAATGATGCAAAAACTGCTGAAGGTGGCTATGATTTTCGGCCAATGTTGAGTGAGATCAAACCGATTGTTGAGCCTTATGATTTAGCTTATTATAATCAAGAGACGATCTTAGGTGGAACTAGTTTAGGTCTTTCTAATTATCCAAGATTTAATTCGCCACAAGAAGTAGGAGATGCGTTCTTGGATGCTGGGTTTAATCTTGTCAGTTTGGCTAGCAACCATACAATGGACAGAGGAGAAGAGGCGATCATTAACTCTGTCAATTATTGGAAGAGTAAAGATGCCTATGCGGCAGGAAGTTACTTATCTTTTGAAGAGCGGGATACGCCAATTATTAAGGAAATCAACGGGATTACTTATTCCTTTCTATCTTATACGACTTGGAATAATGGTTTAAGCACCCCAAGTGGGAAAGAGTATTTGAACAATGAATATTCTCCAGAACTTGCCAAAGCCGATATTGAGCGTGTACGTGATCAAGTAGATGTAGTGATGGTAGCGATGCACTGGGGTACGGAATATTCTTTAGGAGTCTCTTCTGCCCAGGAAGAGATTGCCAATTATTTGGCAAGTCTTGGCGTTGATATCATTATAGGGGCTCATCCCCATGTTGTTGAGCCGATTACTTTTATTGGCAAAACGATGGTCATCTACTCTTTAGGTAATTTGATTTCTGATCAGGAAGGGGTAGAGCGACTTACTGGATTGATGGCATCTGTGACGATCAAGAAAGTAGAGGAAGAGGGTATTGTGACCATCACCCTTGAAAATCCAAAGGCAGAGCTTGTATATACGCATTCTTCTCCTTGGGGGAAACGTAATTTTAAAGTGTATCCATATACTAGTTTAAATGATGAATTATTGCCAAACTACAAGAGTTATTATGAAAAATATAAAGGAGTTGTCACTAGTATGAGTGATCAGATTCAAATGGCTTCTTTAGAATAGAGGTGAGATTATGGAAATTGTCAATCGAAGAGCGCGACATGATTATTTTATCGAAGAGGAAATCGAATGCGGAATTGCTTTGACGGGAACAGAGATCAAATCTATTCGTAATGGCAGTTGTAATATTAAGGATAGTTATGCGATCATCAAAGGACGAGAAGTTTTTCTTCTCAATATGTTTGTTGCTCCTTACCATGAAGGGAATATTTTCAATCATCAGGAGACCAGAACACGCAAGTTATTGTTACATAAAAAAGAGATTTTAAAATTGGATGAAAAAATTCAGTTGCAAGGTTATACTCTTGTGCCTTTGAAACTTTATTTTTCTAAGAATCGAGCCAAAGTGTTATTAGGGTTATGCAAGGGTAAGAAAAATTTTGATAAACGTGAAACGATTAAAGAACGCGATTTAAAACGTGAAGTTGAAAAGGATCTTAAGCATCGTTACTGATGCTTTTTTGTTGCCTTTCGATGTGGAATGTGGTATAATAGGTTCTACTTTGGGGGATGGCGTATATGAAAATGGAAAAGGATTGTATCGATCTTTCATGTGAAGAAGCATTGGTAATTTTTGAACTTTTACCACTTTTAGGTGTCGGAAGTACGGGCGCGGTTTATCAATGGGGAGATAAAGCCGTTAAAATTTTTTCTGAACCAGATCCGATCGATTATTGTGGAAAAAAAGGACGGGCTAAGTTCAATTATTTTATGGCAATGGATGTACTAGATTACTCTTTTCCACAGCAAGCGATTCTTGTGCGGGGAAGTCTACGTGGTTATGTCAAGCCCGTTATTTTGGGCAAAGATTTAGATGAAGAACCGTATCATAAATCCTTTTCTCTATTGAAGCGATTGATTGCCCAAAGTGAAGCAAGTGCGAGGCTTCTCTCAGAGTCTAAGATTGTACAAGAAGACTTGGGTTTGTGTAATGTTGTATACAATGATCATTTCCATTTTATCGATGTTGATGCCTTTCATCATTATCCCTCTTTTTCTATTCAAGAATGTATCGATATGAATCTGTTCGCTTTTTATGAGTTGTGGGAAGATCTGTTGGCAAAGTCTCTTGGCCTTTCTTTATTTAATGATCACGATAAGTATTTTTTAGCTCCTTGTAATAGCAAGTTACATAAAGGTAGTATTACATCTTTGGAATATGTGGATTTAATTCAGAATCGTTTAAGTGAAATTGCTGGTAGAAAAGTAAAGACGCTTGCAGAAGGCGCTAAAGTCTTAAGTAAACGTTAGGAAGTTGTTGTTGAAAGAACAATCATTTTTTGATATAATCAGTTCATGGGGCTGACATGGTTTCGACGGGAATTGTTTTGTATAGATGGCAAGTCGAAGGCTCACGTTACGAGCAAACAACAATAACTGGAAACAGAAATCAATTAGCTTTTGCATAATTAAATAAGCAGAGCGCTCTATAGGCTCTTTCTCTGCAGGAGACTAATAGGGTTCATTTAAGCAGAGTATATTCTAGTTTTTCCTAGGGATTGGAATGAATTTTACTAGGATCGTTGGTTCATTTGGTTGTCAACTACTTTTTGAATCAACTAAATTTACTAGTTGACTAAACTTGTAGATGTCTATGCTGCGCAGTTTTCGGACAGGAGTTCGATTCTCCTCAGCTCCACCATTATGAAATGGTTAGTGTAAAGAGTTTTGGGGGAAAAAGGAAAGAAAGTTAAAATTATAACAAATTTGATTTTCTTTTTTTTATATA
>CANPXY010000066.1 GCA_947587115.1 uncultured Bacilli bacterium | reverse complement strand
GGGTCATTAAAAATCAAGATACACTTATGAAAGTGGTGCCAGCAGAAGGTACGATCTTTGCGGAAACGTGGTATCGCTCTACCGTGGAGATGCCCCTATACTATAAAGAATCATTTTTAACGGGACGCAAGAAAACGGTACTTCAACTTTCGTTTTTGAATCAGCGTTGTAATCTTTTTGATTTTACTCCTTTTAAAAATGCCAAAGAGCAAAATACCAACCTTATTCATCATGCACTTTTGCCATTGAAACTCGATCGTTCAGTTCAACAAGAGCAACGTATTATCGAAGAGATCTATACTAGGGAAGAAGCAGTAATCAAAGCTTTAGAACTTTCGAGTCAAAAACTCGAAAAACACCTAGGTGTCAACGACGAGATAATTTCGCAAAAAACTTTGAAAATTACAGAGAAAGAGCGTACAATAATAGTAGAGGTATTTTTCAAAGTGAAAGAAGATATTACAGCAACGCAATCCATCGATATCGAAAAATTGGAAAAGCCGAAAGAACAGTGAGGTGAGATTATGTTGTCGCCCCTTAGCAACACGATACGGGAAGTCATGCGGTTAACCTGGCCGACGATGTTTATCTCTTTAGTCATCCTCATCTTTTTTCGCATTACATATCTCTATAAAAACAAAATGCCCTTTGTCTTTTATAAGGAAGTATTGATGCTCTCCTTTGTCATTTACATCTTATGTTTATTTCAGATGGTCACTTTTCGTGACGTCTCAACTTTTTCTCGAAACAATTTTGTTTTATTTAAAGAAATATTAAGATATAATTGGGGTAGTCCTTTGTTTATTAAGAACGTTTTAGGAAATATCTTGATGTTCTTACCTTATGGGTTTTATATGAGTTATTATCTCAAACTCAAAAAAATACCAGGGATTTTGGTGTTGACTTTAGCAACGTCTACTTTGATCGAGACGATGCAACTTAGTATTGGACGTTGTTTTGATGTGGATGATATTCTATTAAATGTGATTGGCGGTCTTATTGGCTATGGAATTTATGTCGTATTCATGCGGACCTTTCAAAAGCTTCCTAAAATATTTCATTCTTCTTGGTTACGAAATGTTTTAGCGATCATCATCTTTATTGGGACTATTTGTATTTTGCTTTAAGGAAGTGGTAAATTGATTAAGATTGGTATTTTTAATCAGACAGAAGAAGATCTATCTAAAGAATTAAAAACAGTACGGAAAGTATTACAGCAAGCAGCAAAAATCGAGCAACTCAAAAATATTGAGTGCAATGTCATCATCGCAAGAGATGAAGATCTTCATGAGTTGAATCGAACCTATCGGGGGATCGATTGCGCTACCGACGTGATCACTTTTGCTCTTGAAGATGAAAAAAAAGTCGTATTACCTGAACATTATAGAGTGCTGGGAGATATTTATATTTCTTTAGATCGTGCTCATGGACAAGCTGTTGAATATGGGCATTCATTTTTGAGAGAAATCTGTTTTTTAGCAGTACATGGTTTTTTCCATCTGTTGGGTTATGATCATCAGACGAAGGAAGAAGAAGAGATCATGTTTCAAAAACAGGAGGAGGTATTGGAAAGTTATGGAATCAAAAGGTAGAAGAAAACGTTTGGGCTTCAAACGATTTTTAGATAGTTTTCGCTATTCGGTCGAAGGACTCAATTACGCTTATAAAAACGAACAGAGTATGCTCATTCATATGGTCGTCACGTTGTTGGTCATCATTTTTGGCTTTGCTTTTCATATTTCAGCTACAGAATGGTTGTTCTGTGTGACGATGTTTGGCTTTGTCATGGGGGCGGAACTGTTAAATACTGCGATCGAAGCAGCAGTCGATATGGCGATGCCTGATATTCATCCGCTAGCGAAGATTGCGAAAGATACGGCGAGTGCCGCAGTATTCGTTTTGTCCATTGCTGCTTTTATCGTTGGGGCAATCATCTTTTTCCCAAGATTTTATCAATTTTTCATCGGATTATTTTAGGAGTATAGTATGAAAAGTGGATTTGTATCATTGGTAGGAAGACCAAATGTTGGAAAAAGTACGTTGCTTAATAGTCTGTTGGATACGCATCTTGCCATTACTTCCGATAAAGCGGGGACAACTAGAAATGTCATTCAGGGAATCTATAATGATGATGATGCCCAGATTATCTTTGTCGATACGCCGGGAATTCATAAACCGACCCACAAATTAGGAAACGTGCTCAATCGTAAAGCTTACACTTCGACGGCGGGCGTCGATTTAATCTTGTTTTTGGTTGATGCTAAATCTGGAATCGGTCGGGGAGACGAATTTATTCTAAAACATTTAGAAAAGCAGGACGTACCAGTTTTTCTTTTGCTTAATAAAATTGACAAGATGCCGCGGGAACAGTTACTTCATGTGATCGATGAAGCATCTAAGTGGTATCCTTTTCAGGAGATTATACCGATCTCTGGACTTAAGAAAGAAAATTTAGATGAACTCGTCAAATGTATCAAGCGTTATTTAAAGGAAGGTACCCCTTATTATGATCCGGAAGATCTTACAAATGTGTCACTACGTTTTATGGTCGGTGAGTTGGTTCGCGAAAAAGTGCTCATGCTTACGAAGGATGAAGTGCCACATTCAGTTACCTGTCTTGTAGAGACTTATCAAGAAGACGACGATCGGGTCGACATTGGAGTCGTCATCATCGTCGACCGTGATCATTTAAAGAAGATTATTATTGGCAAGAATGGACAGATGTTAAAAAATATTGGAATGAATGCTCGCCTTGACATCGAAAAATTACTTCACAAAAAAGTATATTTGAGTACTTATGTCAAGACGATTGAAAACTGGCGAGATCGAGAAAAATATTTATTGGAACTTGGTTTAGAAGATCCAAAAGATGAATAAAAGAAGATTGTTTTTCTCACGATAATATTAGAGGTGAGAAAAATGGAGGATCTTCTTTGGAATTTATTTAAAGAAACTGGCGATATCAAATATTTTTTGTTGGCAAGCAGATTAAAAGAGAAGAAGTGAGAGTGTGACAATCGAGCGTGTTGAGGGAATTGTTTTAGGAGATACAAACTATAGTGAATCAAGCAAGATTTTGCACGTGTTTACAAAAGAATATGGAAAGATTGGCATTCTGTCCAAAGGATGTCGCTCCATGAAAAGTAAATTACGTGGTGTCAGTACGAAGCTGGTCTATGGTTTTTTTCATATTTATTATAAGGCCGATGGACTATCGACGTTGATTGGGGTCGATGTGATTGATCCTTTGAAAAATATTACCCAAGATCTTACGAAGATTAGCTATGCGTCCTATCTTTTGGAACTCGTGGATCAAGTTTTAAAACAAGCGAATGATCCGATGATCTACGAGACTTTAATCAGCGCTCTTCTTAAGATCGATGAGGGCTTTTCACCAAAAATTTTGACGAATATGGTAGAACTTAAAATGTTGGATTGCCTGGGTGTTCGTCCGATGATCGACGGTTGTGCCTTCTGTGGGGATGATAAGAATATTGTCACTTTGAGCAGTAGTGCAGGTGGATTTGTCTGCGGAAATTGTTATCAGAATGAACGCTTGGTGGACAGTAAAGTCATTTCGCTCATTCGCATGCTTTACTATGTCGACATCTCCAAAATTACAAAACTGGATCTTAAAGATGAGATCGTCGAAGAGTTGGATCAATTTATTGACGAATATTATGATCGTTATACAGGGCTTTATTTACGAAGCAAACAATTTTTAAAAAATTTAAAAAAGATCGGATGAGGTAAAGATGTTAGAACAGTTGAAATATATTATTGTACCAGTGTTGGCTTTGATCATGGCACAGTTGATTAAATTTATCATTGAATCTATTAAAGCTAAAAAGTTAAAGTGGGGGCGACTTCTCAATGGATGTGGCGGTATGCCAAGTAGCCACACGACGTTTGTCTTTTCCCTTACGACGATGATTTTTTTAAACGTCGGATATGAAAGTCCGGTGTTTGCGATCGCTTTGATTTTTTCTTTGATTGTGGCCTATGATTCTTTTGGACTTCGTAAAGAAAGTGGCAATCAAGCAGTGATGATCAATCGTCTCATCGATGAAATGATCGAAGAGGATACCAAAGCAGGATATCGAAAGTTAAAAGAGCAACTAGGGCACAATCCAAGTGAAGTAGTGGCAGGAATTTTGTTTGGTAGTATCTTTGCTTTGGTCTTTAACTATTTTTTATGTTAGAATTGGAAAACGTTAAAAAATGTTGACGGAAAAGACCGTTTGTATTAAAATAAAGTTGTCAATGCGATGACGGGGTGGAAACCTATCAGCAATATAGAACGAGGGATTCTAACTAGAATAAGTAAAGTGGAACCGCGTACTTTGGGTGCGTCTTTACATTTTGGTTGGAGTTCTTTTATTTTAAGGAGGATGTTATGAATTTATTTATTGCTTGTTCTTCGTCAGATGATATGTATTTGGATGTACTAGAATCTTCAGGAATGGTACTTCAAAACTTGGCGAGCAGCAAGGACTATGACTTGGTTACGGGAGGAAACACTGGTGGCTTGATGCAATTTTGTTATAATGCTTTTCATGATCACGGACGGATGATTACCGCGATCATTGCGTCTTCTTACCAAGAGGACATTGCATCGATGTATTGTGATATCAAAATTGTGACAGAAGATACTTTTGAGCGGACACGGCAGATTTTAAATCACGCCGATGCTTGTTTATTTATGCCAGGTGGTGTCGGTACGGTCGCAGAGTTCTTTGGAATTTTGGAAGAAAAGCGCACTTATGGCCAAGATGTTCCGATGATTCTCTACAATGAGGATCGAAGTTTTGATCCATTACTACGCATGATGGATAGCTTTTATAAAAATGGCTATGCTGATCGTGAGGTCGAAAAAAATTATAAAGTGGTCTACGATCAAGAGTCGTTATTTACGTATCTTGATTCTATTAACAAAGACAAAAGAGAAGTAAAAACGAAGAAATAGGGGTGAGATGATGGAAAAGTTGACAATGGATCAGTTGGTAAATTATTGTAAACAATATGGGTATGTATTTCAGGGAAGTGAGATCTATGGTGGTCTTGCCAATTCTTGGGATTTCGGACCTTTGGGTGTTCTTTTAAAAAACAATATTAAAAATGCTTGGCTAAAAAAATTTGTGCAGGAAGATCCTAACAACGTGGGTTTAGACAGTGCCATTTTGATGAATCCTAAAACCTGGGAAGCAAGTGGTCATATTGCGACGTTCTCTGATCCTTTAATCGACTGTAAGAAATGTAAGACGAGACATCGGGCTGACAAATTGGTTGAAGAAAGTGGCGTCGAAGATGCGGGTGGCATGAGTCACGAAGAATTACTTTCCTATATAAAAGAACACAATATTGTCTGTCCAAACTGTGGAGCATTAGATTACACCGACATTCGGGAATTCAATTTGATGTTCAAGACCTTTCAAGGTGTGACCGAAGAAGAGAAGAGTACCATCTATTTACGACCAGAAACCGCGCAAGGAATCTTTGTCGATTTCTTAAATGTACAAAGAAGCATGCGTCTTAAAGTGCCATTTGGTATTGGGCAAGTGGGAAAGAGTTTTCGTAACGAAATTACGCCAGGAAACTTTATTTTCCGGGTCAGAGAGTTTGAGCAGATGGAACTTGAATTCTTCTGTAAGCCAGGAACGGAATTGGAGTGGCATCAATATTATAAAGATTATTGTTATCAGTTTTTACTTTCACTTGGTATTGACAAAGATCATTTACGGTTAAGGGATCACTCGAAGGAAGAACTTTCTTTCTATAGTAATGCCACTACGGACATTGAGTATTTATTTCCTTTTGGTTGGGGCGAACTTTGGGGAATTGCTTCTCGTACCGACTACGATTTGTCACAACATCAAAAAGTATCTGGTGTGGCGCAGACGTATTTGGATCCTGAGACCAACGAAAAATATATTCCATATGTCATCGAGCCAAGTGTGGGCGTTGAGCGTACGTTCTTAACCGTGTTATGTGACGCTTATCAAGAAGAGAAACTAGAAAACGGGGAGACTCGAGAACTCTTGAAACTTCATCCATATCTTGCACCATACAAAGTGACGATTCTTCCGCTCGTTAAGAAATATCATGGTGAAAAAGCCCAAGAGATTTATCGCACTTTAACCAAAGAGTTCTCTTGTAGCTATGATGAGACCGGCTCAATTGGAAAAAGATATCGTCGAAGTGATGCGATTGGAACACCATTTTGTATTACCATTGATGATACGACTTTAAATGAAAATAAAGTTACCATAAGAGATCGTGATACGATGGAACAGATTACTTTGGGAATTGAAGAAGTTATTCCCTACATAGCAGAGAAAACAAAATTTTAGAAAATCCAAAAAAAGATTGACAAATGAGGAAACTCTAAGTATAATCATACATATAAATGAAAAAGGAAAGCGATGTATCCACATCCACCTGATGCGCGAATAGCCATAGGTCAAGAGCCAAAGAACAAGTTATTTGGGTTTTTATGTGGATACATTCGTGTATT
>CANPXY010000065.1 GCA_947587115.1 uncultured Bacilli bacterium | reverse complement strand
GAGTGCTTGCCAACTTTCTTTTAGAAAGGAGGCTTGATATTATGAAGAAAAAAGATTTATTAATCTTATTTCTAATATTAATTATCATTTTATTAATAGTCTCTTTAATGATTCTATGTATAAAGAAATAGCACTCAATCTAGCATAGATTAAGTGCTTAACCAAACTTAGGTAAGTACTCAACTCGCGAAGTTAAGTCTTCCCTTTTTATTTTATGCAAGTTTCCTTGACAAATACATCATAACATAAAAACGCACTTTTATCAAGCGCGTTTTCTATCTTTACTCGAAAGTCCGAGTTTGCTATCTTTCTGGTGTCCCCGGTAGGAATCGAACCTACATTTATTCCTTAGGAGGGAATTACACTATCCATTATGTTACGAGGACAGGTAACAAGCAGTTTCATTATATCATGTGCCTTCATCTCATGTCAAAAAAAGAACGGAGTTGAATTTCTTATCGAAGATTGTTAAGTAAAATCAACAATAAGAAGTTCATCCCCGTCGTCAGTTGGCGACTCATTGAAGAACAGCGTTCATAAATGCTTGCAATATTATCGACGATATCGACAATCCAAGATTCTAAAAATTTAGGAGGTTTGGCACTGACCGGAAACATATGCGTTCTGATAATATCCTGTTCTAACTCCGATAATTCAAAGTATTTAAGTGAATTTTCAAGTGCATACTTCGGATGATTGACCAAAGTTACAACCTTCCCAAAATCACTATCTTCTAAAAAGAAATCATGGAGTAAGGCACCTCGTGCAGTGTCTATATAATTTAATTTGAAAAATTTAGCAATTTTATATGAATAGTATGATACTCGGACTGAGTGATCAAAACGATTTCCTCCATGATGCATAATCTCTTTCAACTTAAGAAACTCGTTGTTTTCCAAAATCGATTGGACAATCGCTTGATAGGATCGATCTTGGAATTTTATATTAAAGTTCATTATTTCACCTCTACGCACTACTACATTATATCGTATTTTGCATGTTCTTATTATAGAAATCTCCTAAATGGAGCACTTTTCTATTATCAATATTCATATTCTATCACATATAACGTCTATTGACAATGGAACATGTGTTCAATAGAGATTACTTATTATTTTCTAAAATTACTGCCACTTTTGCATGAAAATGGGTACCCATGATTTCGTTGCCAGCATTTTGATCGATCCAAAAGCGCAAAGCATAAGTTGCGGTTTCGTTTGGACCTAGTGTATCCATGTACATATCTCCGCTTAAAGCTAAGTTTCGAGCCGGAGTTATGGCTCCATCTTTTTCGATTGTATAGCGAAGATAATTGTTTCCTAAAACCTGGCAATCTTCCTGTTCGATCGTAAGCACATCATTGACAAAGGCAATGGTAAATGATACTTCTTGGTCATCGTGATTGATCACTTCAAAACGATAAGGCTCCATTGCTGAACCTTGTGCATCCGTCATCGGATAAGCATTTTCTAGTTTGATTGGCTCGCTTAAATCGACCAATTCCAAGTTGCCAGAAGCCATTTGGCCAGCAGCTAAAGTTCTTGCCTCCGCTAGCTCTACCCTTGGTCCAAACCAAAACCAAGTCGTTACGATTAAAAATAATGAAGTCGTAACAATAGAAAAAATTCGTGATATAATTTCTTTTTTAACATTTTGATCCATGAAGATTAACCTCCTTTTGGTTAGTATGTTCCATTCCTCACGTTTCATGCCGCATATTATATCACAAATTTTATTAATTAGCAAGTTCTTTCAATAAATCGTCTAATTCTTCTTGTTCTTCTAAAGTTGCATCTTCCCTATTTAACTGTTGATCAAACCATGCGGGAAGTTTTTCTTCCTTGGTCGAAGTTTTAACTTTTGTCGATGGTTTTTCCAACATTTTTTTAATTTTGCGATGTTCTTTTTCTGAGACGCGCATCGCTTCTTCGACAGTTTCAATATTGAGACGTTTCCACTGCCCCGCAATCGTCTCAACATAATTTTTACTCAATTTTTGGTTATTGATCTTTAAAACATAAGAGATTAAAACATTGACAACGCCAGGTGGCAACTGTTGGTCAACAAGCAGACTTTCGATCAGTTTTAAGTCTCTAGCAGTAGGCTCTGCTCCTTTGTATTTGCTTTTAAGATAATCATAAGGCGTTACGGTTTCAAAGGTATACACCATCTTGGCCCATTTGGAATCATCTCCTATAGGACGTCTTAAATACTCTGGTTGTAGCGCATAGACCAAGGTTGGAAGTTTACCGCTATTTTCAAATTGGTAAAAATTGCGACAACTCTTTCGAAATTCCATCTTATCTAAGAGCCCTTTTTCATTTAAATTATCACGAACGAGACTTTGCATATGCAAATCATCAATATGATAGACATAGGATAGATTTTGAATCAAATTTTTTACTTCTGGCGTAAAACAACGTTCATTTACCATATCTTTGGGAATGCCAGAAATAATCAAATTAAAATCTATTTTTGATCCCAATGTCAACATTCCGGTCTGACGCTTGATAATATTGTCGTTTTCTTCAAAAATAGGGCCTGGGACACTCTTGAAAACGTCATCAAAATTCTTGGTTACATCTTCATATTCTTTTAAATTCATCCGCGGGATCTTATAGTAATCGACAATTTTATCATACTCTTTTTTGCCAAGGTTATTATACAAAACGACATTTAAAATCGGATGATTTAAAAATTCAGAAGCAGAAAGTGGTGCATAGAGCACATAGACATAACTGTTGACATGATCTTTTTTAAAATAGGTCTTTAAAAGGCCCGTCGCTTCTAATTTTTCACGAGCGATCACGATGTCATCTAATTTTAGTTGCATCGTCGACATCAGATGGTGATGGGTCAAGTCACTGCTCATCAGGGCATGGCGATCTAAATCATCAAGCAAAGTAAAATACAAACTGACCGCCGTATAGCCAATGATCGGCTGATATAACATCGTCACCAACTTGCGATCGATATCACTCATCGCTGTCTTATTCACTACCACATAGGTATCGGCAGGCAAAATGGTCATGTTGGAATTCATTTTCACACCTACTTTCTTGCGTTTACTCTAACGGGTTCGATCTTCATTCTTGTAGTTATTATTATAAAGTTCCACTTTCTGTTTGTAAAGTATTTTAAGAATTAAATTTTAAAAAGAAACCCTATCAAAGATTTAATAGGGTTTCGATGGTATTTAAATCAATTTTAGAAAAGTATAGAAGGAGAAATCCCAACAGTAAGAACGGTCCAAAAGGAATGACGTTTTCTTTCTTGTGCAAGTAAAGGAAGATCGATACTGGAAGTGCTAGAATACTGCCCAAGAAAATATTACATAGTCCTAAAAGGGGTCCTAGTACAACGCCCACTACAAACATGAGCTTGATATCTCCTCCACCCAGACTTTCTTTTTGAAAAAGATGATTTCCAAGACACATGAGCATATACATGACGACAAAGAGGAGCACGCCACTGCCTAAACTGATGAGGAACTCCCACCAATCTCCTTTGATTGCCTGTAAAAGTAAGAAATAAATGGCAAAGAAAATTACGACTGGATCCGGGATGATCAAATAAGTCAAATCACTTACCATGACAATGATGAATAAAGAAACTACGCCAAGCGCTACAAAAAGATCTAAACTAAAACCAAATGAATAATAGGAGATCGTAAACAATATTCCGGTAGCAAGCTCGACGATTGGGTAAGTTGGAGAAAGTTTCTCGTGGCAGTAACGACATCTTCCTTTTTGAAAAAGATACGATAATACTGGAACAAGATCTCTTGCCTTTAGGGGATGTTTACAAATATCACAGTGGCTGCCTGGAAAATGGATGCTTTCATCCTTGGCAAGACGCGTTCCAACAACGTGAAAGAAAGAGCCAAAAACTAGGCCCAAAACAAAGAAACAAATATAGTATACAACATTCATAATTTTCCCCCTACTGAATCTCGCTATAAAGTGAGAACATTGGTATGATAATCGAAAGGATGATTCCTCCAACAATCACAGCCAAGAAACCAATCATGATTGGCTCGATTAAGCTTTTTAATTGATTGACAGCATTGCGATGGAGCTGCTGATAATGCTCTGATACTTTTTCCATCATCAATCCTAATTGACCTGTGTTTTCTCCAGTCACTAACATTTCATAAGCGACTACCGGAAAAGCCCATTGTCCAGCGAACGCTTCGGAAATTTTAGCACCTTTACTCAAGTTTACTAACGAACGATTGATGATCTTTTTATAGACTTCATTGTTGGTAAGTTGAGAAAGGATCGACATACTATCCGTGA
This sequence comes from uncultured Bacilli bacterium, assembly GCA_947587115.1. GTDB lineage: Bacteria > Bacillota_I > Bacilli_A > RF39 > UBA660 > CANPXY01. The sequence goes on along the minus strand of CANPXY010000065.1, from coordinate 2,337 downwards.
TAAAGACACTGTGATTAAGTAAGGAAGCAAACGTCTTGGTAAAAGTCGTCACTTCATTATAGATGATGATATGTCCTACTACGGGGATCTTCATGGCCATCGTCTGAACGGCAATCTTAAAGCCTTTAATATTCTTATATAGACTATAGAGAATAATACCTACGACTAATAAAATTAAAATCAGCCAGTAGTAATTATATTTAATAAAATTACTTGCTCCAATTACAAATCTGGTAATCCAAGGTAATGGTGCATCTTGGTTTTCAAACATTTCGACAAATTTAGGAACAACAAAGGCCAAGATAAAGATGATGACGCCAATGGCCATGACGAAGATGATGAGCGGATAAGTCATCGCACTGATCATCTGTTTTTTGGTCTGATCGATCGACGTATAATAATCTGCCATATCATCGAGGGTACTGACCAAATCTCCTGTCATTTCTGCTGTTTTAATCATGTTGATCAACAATTTTGGAAAGACTTTGCCTTGTCGCTCTAGCGCTGTACTAAAATTTTCACCCGTCAACAATTCATAGACAATATGCTCGTAAATTTTTCTTTTCTCTGGTTTGGTCGATTGTTTGGCCAAAATACGTACTGAATCAATCAGAGGAATTCCGGCTTTGATATAAGTTGAAAGTTGGGTTAAGGAAAAGGATAAATCCCCTGCTTTCATACGACCGCCTGAGAATAGATCGATGTCATATGGCTTTCTAGCTGTGATACTCACCACTTGATAACCTTCGTTGGTCAAGAAGTTATATACCTCTTCACTGCTGTTGGCTTCAAAGACACTCTTGATCGTCTGACCGGCATCATTTTTTACGACATAGCGAAAAGAAATCTTTTTCTCCATCGAAGCGATGGTGGCATCATTGGCAGTAAAGCCAAGGCCTTCTGGAAGGACATCGGCAATCGTTTCGGGCTCGTTTTCTTGAGGTGAAGCAGTTGGTGGCGCCATTTTTTTACTAAGACGTTTCTCGCTATGTGATTGATGCGTCAATTTATCTATTACTGTCAAAAAGCCTGTATAACTGTAATTTAAAATTTGAATAGGAAGTTGAAAGACGGCTCTTACAAAATGGTAAATTAAAATAAACGGCTGCATTGCTATTTCCACTTCTTCACCCTCTTTCTATTCTATTTGCATTATAACATAATCTAAGATCTTTGAAAATGTTTTTCTCGGATTTTCCGTTTTTTATACGCACTTTTGATGTGCAAAAAGCATATAGTAAAGTAAAGAGGTGGGCAAACATGTATCAAGATTTAGGTTATTATACTTATCCAAACTACCAGATGTATCCTGGAAGAGTATCTAGAGGAATCTTTGGTGGACTTTTTAGACGGGGTGGAAATTTTGGCGGTGCGAATTATGGAATCCGTCCAAAATTTGACTGGGGGAACTTTCTTTCAAACACACAAAAAACTTTGAATGTGGTCAACCAAGCGATTCCAATCTTCTACCAAATTAAACCAATTTTTAACAATGCGAAGACCATGTTTCGAATTATGGGCGCATTAAAAGATGATGATCAAGATCATCATCCTCAAGAACAAGAAACTGTATTAAATTCTACTACTGACAAACACGAAGCACAATTTCAAGAGAATCAACCTCAATTCTTTCTATAAAAAATGTAATTTTTTACATTTTTTTATTTATTTTTGGAAGGTTGATAAGACGCTAAAAAGGTTTCTTTAAACGTCTGATAGCGATCTTCTTGAATCGCTAAGCGTGATTGCTCTGTCAAATGAATTAAAAAGTGAATATTGTGGATCGATAGAAGGCGTCCTCCCAACACTTCATCACTCATAATCAAATGGCGAATATAGCTTTTCGTGTAATTTTTACAAGTATAACAGGTACATCCTTCTTCTAAGCAAGTAAAATCTTCTTTATATTTTTGGTTGTGAAGATTGATCTTGCCATGATATGTAAAAGCTTGTCCATGGCGAGCAATACGCGTAGGTAAGACACAGTCAAAGATGTCGATGCCTCGTTCGATCCCTTCGACGATATCGACCGGTTCCCCTACTCCCATCAAATAACGAACTTTATCTAAAGGTAAATATGGAACAGAATAGTCGATGGCTTTATACATGTCTTCTTTCGATTCTCCATCATTGGCTACGCCGCCAATACTATAGCCATCAAAGTCCATTGCTACCGTTTCCATGGCCGAATATTTTCGAAGATCTTGGTAGGCACCACCCTGGACGATACCAAAAAGGGCCTGATTCGGGTTATTGTGGACTTCTTTTCCACGCTTGGCCGAACGAAGGGTACGTTATACACTATGCTTTAGATAATCGTAACCGGCACGAGCAGGT
>CANPXY010000064.1 GCA_947587115.1 uncultured Bacilli bacterium | reverse complement strand
TATATCAAAGATAGTGTAGAGGCAAGTAGAGATGACTATATGTTAGGGGTATATGACAAAGAATTAGAGGACGAGATGTTATTGAACAGTTACAAAAGAGAGTCTTATAGAAAAGGGATAGAAGAAGGAATAAATGATAACAAACGAATAATTGCCAAAAACATGTTGGAAAAGGATTTTGAGACTACGACGATTTCAGAGATCACAGGATTATCACTAGAGGAAGTAGAAAACTTAAGAATAAAATAAAGAAGAAACTCTAATCTGTTGGAGTTTCTTCTTCTTTGTTATCTTCATCTTTTTTTTCATCGTCTTTTTCCTGATTGCCATCGGTCGTTTCTTCTTTTTTAACAATGCCAATCGTGATTTTGGTAATGGATCCTAGATAAGTATTGGCATTTACACTTTGGGAGACAATTTGACCAGGTGTTGCACCAGGATATGTCACTTCTTCAAAGGTAATGACGACATTTTTTAATGGTTTGACCCAGGTATTAATTTCAGATCTTGTCATCTTAGTAAAGTCTGGTACGAGGCAAGCTTTGTTTTTGGTATCGACACTACAATCAATTTCTTCTACTGTAGAACTGGAAGCTTTCTTCTTGGCGATTGTTAGGACGACGGCACCAGTTAATTTATCCACTCGTTTTTTTGCTGGTTCAGATTGGCGGAAAACTGTTCCGGCAGGATAATCTGATGTTTCTTCGGTTTCAAATGTTACTTTTACGCCGTGTTGATTTGCCCAACTTTTTGCTTGGTCTTCGCTATCACCTGTGAAGTCTGGAAGCAATGTGTAGTTGTTGGAAGACTTGTAAGGGCCTTCGCCAATGATTGGTTTTTCGTATTCTTCATTGATTGAGAAAGAGAATTCTTTAATGATTTCTCGATCTTCAAGTCCTAAGTTGACTTTCATTTCATGTACGATGTCATCGATACTATCTTGAATTGGAACATAGTCCCAAAGTACCATTTTCATTCCTTCATCGTAGATCATCTGGCCAGTTCCTTGAAGGAATAGGTGTTGAATATTGACGATTTCCCCGTTTTCTTTATCGAGGCTTCTTGATAGAATGTCTTTTCCAATGTTATAGAATGATAAGATTTGATCGGTTGTCAAATTGGTATCCATGTTGTTAGAGATCGTATTTAATATATCTAATAGGGTATTGACGTTACGTACAGATTTTGCGCTGTTGATAATTCCTTGAATGACTTTCTGTTGGTTAAGGCCACGATCGAGATCGCCATTTTCTAGCTGTTTACGGTTACGAGCAAGGACAAGCGCTCCTTCACCGTCTAAGTGTTGGTATCCAGCTTTGATACATACTTCCGTTGCGCGATCACTATTGTCGGTACACAAATCTTGTGGAACGTCCACATCAATTCCACCTAAGGCATTGACTAAATTAACAACACCTTTGAAGTTAATTTTTGCATAATAGTCAATGGTAATTCCAGTGAAATTTTGAATCGTGTTGATCATGCAGCTTTCTCCATACCAAGCAGCATGGGTAATTTTATTTTCGATTTGATTTCTGAAACAAGAAATTGGCACATAAGTATCACGTGGTATACTCAACATGGTTGCATTTAATGTCTTTGGATTAAAGGTTACTAAAATTAGAGCATCTCCATTGCCAATACTATTTTTATCTAATCCGTCAACTTCTGAATCGACCCCCATTAATAGAATCGTAAAAGGTTCTGTTATGGCTTTTCCACTTTGACCTAAGAGTGAAGTGCTATTATCTTGTTTTTTCATATTCTTATCTTTGCTGATAATGATCTTGGTGTCCTGGGTAATATTTTCATATTCCTCAATTCCTTGGAACATGATTGGATAATTGCTAGAGATAAAGATTGCATCTACTTTTTTGGCATATAAATCAGCCATCATGGAAGAAAAATCAGAATACTCTTCAAAGTCGTTGGTTTCATTTAATTTATTTTCTTTGATGATCTCTTGACTGATAATATAACCTTCAACCGACTCTTTATCATCGATAATTCCGATGGTGAGGTCTTTAACATCTTCGATCGAGTCGATGTTTGCGTCGCTCATCGTAATCAAATCAGCTGTATAAGTGATATAGTTTTTATTGATGTTGTCGATCGATCCATATACTTTGTTGATTGCTATTCCAATTAGAGCATTGAATGTAATATAGATGACCATTAAGAAAATAAAAAGTAAAGGCCTTCTTTTTTTCTTTTTGCTTTTTTTGGTTGTACGGCAGACTTTGATCAAGGCAACTAGATCTACTAAAATCAGTAACCCTACTAAGATATAGCGAAATAATGGCTCGATTGGTCCAAGTAATAATATATGATAAATGGCATATCCACTGGCGATGAGCGCTAGCAATAGCGATAAGATCACTAGGGTATTCCAAGTTTTGTTATTTTTATTAGTTTCGTTTTTTTCTTTTTTCATTTCATGCCTCCGTATTATCTATTATATCGAAAATCTGATCTTTTTACAATCCGTTTTTACCAATTGCGAATGGATCATAAAAAACTTTGATCAAAATCGTCGAATAATGTCAACTTGACGAATAGAAGGGGATCTATCTGTACGAATGGTTGAATTTTTGATATAATAGGTATAGATATAAGAATGGAGGGATCTACATGAAAAAGCCAAAGTTATTGTTTTACTTATTGACTTTTGGGTTTGTTTATTTTATGTCGATTTCTTCTGTTTGGGCCATGAGGCCGGTCGAATTTAAAGATCGTAATGAATGTGGAGATGGATTTGAGTTGGCTTTTGCTAACGGGGATGGATCTCTATCAAAGATTGGATGTTATAATGATTATTATAGTGCGAAAGCAGCTATGGATGGTCGCAGTGAAGACAATGTCGTTATTTTGGCACGTGCTTATAATAAAGTTTATGGAGAAGTTCGAACAGAGATTGCAGATGCGAAATATGCACTTTTGGATCTCTCGGTAAATACACAACAAAAATATAGTTACTTTTTCCCTGATGCCGGGGATGATACAAGCTATAATAATTATATTGATACTGGGCCTCTATACAGTTCGGTCGATGGCGCCTATATTTCTGTCAACTGGCCAAACCGTGTAGCACATGTCAAGATTGCAGGTTATGATGGTTGGGTAAATTTCATCAGTTCTTGGACAAATTGGTTGACGAACGATTATCAAATTGTGCCGCTTGCTTGGGTTAAGGCCGGTAATTATTATGTGGTAACAAGCAACTCTATACGACATTATTTGATTAAAGATATTTATACAGAAGCAACTAGTCCTTATTCGATTGAACTTGGACCAAAGCCAGAAATGTTAAAAGAAGGAACGTATTATAGTTACGATGGTAAGTATTTTTATCAAAATCGTTTGAGTATGCTTCAAGACTATAAAGAAAATGGTCATTCAAGAGCTGTGAACAAAGATCAACCTTACTATAATTATTACATGTATTTACCACAGCATTCACGGACTACTTATTCAGCCAGCGATATTGATGCTTATATTCGTAATCAATTACGATATACGGCAACGACTTTTGATGAATATGAGGATATTTTAAATAATAGATATTTATCGAAACTTTATGGTCAGGGAACTTTTCTTTATAATGCGCAACAGTATTATGGAGTCAATGCTATAACGATGTTGGGAATTACTCGTAATGAATCGGCAAGTGGTCGAAGTCGTATTGCCATCGATAAGAATAATGGCTTTGGTGATGGGGCAGTAGATAGCGATGCTTATCGGGCGGCTAAGACATATGCAACTTTTGCCAATACGATTTATGCGTATGCTCATAATTTGTTTACTTATGGATATTCTGATCCTTATGATTGGCGTTACAACGGTAGTGTGCTTGGAAACAAAGGAGTGGGGATGAACGTTCGATATGCGTCTGATCCTTACTGGAGTGAAAAGGCCGCCCAATATTATTATCAATTTGACTATGCGCAAAGTGATTATAATTTCTATCAGTTAGGGGTTACGACAGAAGACGTTGTCTATGCTTATGCTTATGCAGATTACAACAGTAAGAAGATCTATTCTTATGATCGTAAAGATTTTCCAATGATTATTGTTGCTCAAGAAGGGGAATGGTATAAAGTTGTCAGTGACTTAAATATTGACGCGAACAAGAATAGAATCCAAGATGGTCCTTACGATTGGAATAACAGCTATGTCTATGTTCCAGTTAGTAAGGTTTATAAAATCAACAAGGGAAAGAGCAATATGGTTACGCCGGATTCCGTTTATCATTATGGCGATTATGATTATACTTATGAAGTTTATTCAAACAGTACAGCACTATATCAAAATGATACCGTCAGTATTCCTAAAGTTGCCAAGTTGACTGGAGATGTGCGTTTTTATTACGATGCTGCGCTATCGACACCAGTAGAGGCGAGTACCTTTACGACGGATGGAAAAACGCGTGTCACTAACGCAAAGGCGAACACCTATGTTATGGTCTATGCAGTTGCAAAAGACGCCAATGGAAAAGCAGCAGCTTATCTTGTGACATCCGATTATCGTTATAACCAACAAGATTGGGTCGATGCGAGCAAGATAGAATTTGTAGGACTTAGTTATGGAAAAGAGAATGTCGATGCAGGACGGCATTGGGCATGGGTAAATTCGACTCCAACCGATACGAGGGAGACCGTCATCGGAGGCTATTACAACAAGACTTATTTCCCAATTTTAGGGGAAGTTGAAGTGAATGGAGTTAAATGGTATCAAGTTCCAGTCGATATGAATGGAAGAACTGGTTATGTTTTGGCAAATGATCCTGCTGGTGGCTGTAGCGTCACTTATTATCAGGGTACTTATGTTGATCAGGAGCCAGTGATCAATGCAGTTGATCAGACGATTGTAGAAGGAAAAGAATTTGACTATCTAAAAGATGTGACGGCTACCGACAAGGAAGATGGTCCAATTACCAAGATCGATGTGACCAAGACTGTGAATACGAATGCTCCAGGAGTTTATGAAGTCACTTATACTGTTACAGATAGTTATGGTCATACCGTATCAAAGACCATTAAAGTGACAGTCATTGCTGATGAAGTTCCGGTGATTGTAGCGCAGGATGTTGAAGTGACGATCGGATCTAAGAAGCCAAATTTATTGGATGGAGTTACGGCCAGTGATAAAGAAGATGGCGATCTTACTGAACATCTTAAGATGGATGATAGCGCAGTTCGGTATGATGAGACGGGTAGTTATGCAGTGACTTATACTGTCCAGGATTCTTTTGGTCATATCGTAACGAAAGTCATTCATGTTACGGTTTCTCCTAATAAAGAGCCTGTCATTTATGCAAGCAATCGGACCATTTTATTAGGTAGTGACTTTGATCCTAAAGAAGGAGTTCGCGCCACAGATTTTGAAGATGGAGATTTGACAAGTGCGATCGAAGTTACGGAAAACACAGTTGAAACGAATCAAATAGGAACTTATTATGTCACTTATCAAGTTGAGGATCATTACCATCATGTCGTTCAAAAACGCATTAAAGTAGAGGTAATTGATAAGCAAGAAGTAGAAGGTACATTCTATTTTGATTATCTTGATAAAGTCGATGGAAAGTTGCAATTACGTGGTTATATGACGATCCATGGTATGAACAATACTTTGAGTGAAGATATCAAGTACAAGTTGATCTTTGTCGACGTAAATGATCCAGATCTTACTTATGAAAAAGAAGCTACTAGAATTACGGATTTAACGGGAATCGATCGTCCAATATATTCACCGGATGGTTATACTTATACGCATGCTTGGTTTAAGGTCGATATCGATATTGATGAATTGCCTTTAGGAAACTACATTCTATATATTAAAGCTGAAGGGGATCAAACATATTCGACGACTTTAATTAATAATAAGCTATTTAAGACAGAAGTTACTAGTTATACGAGTGCTGATAAAGTTGTCAACATCCAAAATAATTACAGTGATCGTAGTAGTGCGGTAACCTTCTATGTTCGAGCAAAAGACACTCCTAGTAAAACCGTAGGAAGTTATTATAATCAATATGATGTTTGGAGAACGTTTGAGTTTAAAGAGGATCAACTTCATTTAAAAGGAGCATCTTACTCTTATGGCATGGATTTGTCTAGCGGTGCTTCCGTAAATCGTTCCATCATTTTTGAAAATCAATCAACATTTGAACAGTATTCATTTAATTTAGGTAGCATTACCAATGGTTTGTATAAAGTTGTATTGCCTGTATCTGATGGATATGATAAAACTAGAGCTTGGTATGATGCTTCGATCGATCTTAGTGCTTTACCAAAAGGATCGTACAATCTCTATATTACAACGAAATCTAATGTCGTCGATATGGCAGCGTTTACCGATCTTTTGGGAAGAAGTTTAAATGATGTAAAAGCGACGATCAATGGCAAGAAGTATCAGTTTAAATTAAATCTTGAGAAGGGTAATATCATTGAATTAAAAGTGGATTAAGATCCACTTTTTATATTGAGGCAAAAGGCGTTTATTACATGTGTTCTAGAGCATCAAGGACAGTAAATAATCCACTGGTTAAAAGTATTGAGGGCAAAAAAATAACACCATTTGGTGTTATTCAGACTGTTGACAAATAGGTAAAATATTTTGCTTATTTGTCTTTTTTTTTGAGAAATTTTAGATATTATTGAAAA
>CANPXY010000063.1 GCA_947587115.1 uncultured Bacilli bacterium | reverse complement strand
CCCCCCTCGTAGATATAGTATTTTCCATGATTGGCGGAGTCATCGGCAATAAAGCTCGTAAAATCGCCTAAAGGATTTTCCGCATAACAACTCGCTACAATTCTTTTTAACCCTAATTTTTCGAAATTATCGACAAAATACTTGTAAAAATTACTTTTCAAAGGATTATCGCATGGCATTAATACGATTTTACCCCGAAAATAGTTGGTATCTTGGATGCTTTCGACAATTTTCCCCACATCCTCATAACGAGTATACCATTCATCGGTGCTAAAACCTTTTCTTGCATTGTGTAAAATCTCATGTGGATAAATTTTTGAATAATCCTTCATTTGAATTGCTTCCAAAATCGGCGTAAAGGGGTTAAAATAAAAAATCTAGAGGCTTTAGGATGTGGAATAAGGTAATTTATCATCTTTTTCCTAAAGCCTCTTAAAACGCTTTTTAGAGCTTTTTAAGCCACTTTCATTTTTTTAGCGTCAAGTTCTTCATCACTTAAGAATTTCCCAATGGAAAATTCGAAAAAGTCAAAGTCGCCAAATTTGATTGCGTTATACACTTTCATGATTTTTTCCATTGCACTAGTGTGATTTGCACACGCAATGCGATCAGATGACATGATAGACTCAACTCGTTTATTGGCGTTTTCACACAAAATGTCTAAAGAACCGAATTTAAGAGAGTCTTTAATCGTTTTTTCTATATCATGGACGTAAAACTCAATGGTTAAAATTTCCATTTCAGAAATTTTCTTTGATGCGTCTTTTTGACGAACCACTCGAATGTCGATGGTTTTATTAGAAAACCATTCAACAACTAAAGTTTCCATGGTCTGTAAAGTAAAATTTTCAAACTTTTCCTCATCAACGCTCTCAAACGTAAATGGATTAGAAGCGTCTTTATAGAATTTCTTTACTGATTCAAATCCTGTCATTTTCAAATCTCCTCTTAATATTAACTTTCTATGATTGACATTCTAACATGATTTTAACTTTTGTCAAGCAATCTTTTATTAGGAATTTCCCTAATAGAAAAAGAAAGGGGAGAAAAGAGGGGGGTAGGGGGATGATAAGTGGGGAAAAATTTTAAAACTTTTTTTAATAAAGCCCGTAAGGGCGTTTTTCGATTTGAACGTAAGTGAAAATCGAAAAACATGAAAATAATTTCTTTTTATAAAGTGGTAGTAAAAATTTTTAAATTTTTAAAATGATAATAAAATTTCTTAATTTTTTCTTAAAATTTTGAAAATTTAATAATTTTAAGAATGTAAATTATATTTCTTAAAAATTTAAATTTTTAAAAATTTTAATTTTTTTTTTTTTTATTTTTCAATGAAGAATAACGAAACGCATATGCGTTTCGTGTTTTTACATTTAATCTTGTAACGTAGTGGAAAGATTAAATGTAAAAACGAGTATGAATTTTTTAGAATCTTTCTTTTTTCTTTGGTTCTTTCTTTTTTCTTTTTTGGTTTTTCATTACATTCAAAACCAAAAAAGAGCAATTGAGTTCACTATCGTTCACTCAATTGCTTACTGTTTTTTAAAAATTGAAAAAAGATTAAAAAGAAAATATCAATAAAGATGTTTTTCAAAAATTCGTTTCACTCATTTTTGAAAAACCGAAATTGATTTCACTATCGTTCAATCAATTTCGTTGGATTAAAGAAAACTAGTAAAAAGAAATTTATCGAGTGCTCGTGCGTCAGACGCACAAAATTTTTTTTAAAAAATCTTTTAAAACCCTCAATATGTATAATAGCACGGAAAAATTACCTTGTCAAGCCCTTTGAAAAAAATTTTTCGAAAAATCGCTGATAAGTGTTTGAAAATACAAGAAATAATTATTTGTAACAAAATGTAAAACCACTTGACAGGGTCAACTATCGAGATTCATTAGGAAGTTTACTTTTTATCTTTGATTATTAAGGATAAAATTTTTCCCCCTAATTCCTAATTTTTGAAATTCCATTCATGATTTACCGCAACGGATTCAACAATTTCATCGTTATCAAAAACGCTTAAAAATTCTTCTTTCAAGTCTTGAGGGATTGTTGAATAAGGATAAAAATCTCCGTTATCAATCGTTTTTCCAATTTCAGTGATATTTCCGAGAGAATCGACTTTAGCATAAAGGAAGTTACTTCCTTTTTTGGCGTATATCATCAGAGTTTTTCCGTTTTCACTTAAAACCACCTTGATGATTTTAATCGGTTTTCTTTTTGACATTTTTCCCTAATCTCCTTTATGCTTTCGGTTGATAGTCAGGGGTTTCGTAGCCACTAGTGTCGATACTTCTAATATAAGAGTCTTTCATCAATTCCATTAAACAGATGTGTTCAACGGGATTGACTTGGTGTTTGATAGAGGCTATAATGTAACGCCCAGAAATCAAAGGATCGTAAGTGATGGTATCGTCTTTAGATATTTGTTTGTCTTTTTCCACTTCAAGAAGCACGACTTTCCCCACCGTGTAGTCACTTCTGCCGTGAACTTTTAAATGAACTTTATTTGCACCCAATTGGCTAATGGTCTGTTGACGCCCCACCTTATAAGGAATGTTAGTGTCTTCAATTCCCGCCGTTTGATTGTCGAAATTTTGAGTGACATAAGGGCGATAGATCACATAGCCTCCTGTTGTCACGGGAGAATTGGCAGGTGTTGGAGAATAGCTGTTTAAATGGTTTTGCCCTTCAAAGTCCACGCCACTCCTTGAGTGAATATATTGATGAGTATTAGGATCGTAGCTAATGATTTCTCCGCCGTAAAAGCCTGATTTCGTTCTTTTAAAGAAATCGTAACCGTTTTCGAGTCTTAAGCCAATAATCGTTTCGTAGTCGCTTAAAATGTCTTTTTGTGCGGTGCTTTCAAAACTGGATTGCGTCTGCGGGGTGTATCTTGCTTTTCGGAAATGAATATCACTTGGAAAAGTTACCAATGAGTTTAAGGTCGCCCAAACAAATCCGCCCCGATCTTCAAAGAAAAGATAGCTAGAGGAGTCGCCTTCTTTGGAAATCGCATTTTCCGAAAGATAGTCAATACACTTTGACGGATGCCAATAGTTGGAGATAAAGATGATATTGTTTTTGGTTTCGTTAAAAACTAAAAGTTTATCACTACACAATTCCTCATAGAGAATTTTTTGCATGATTTCTTCACCCGTTCCCCGAAAGGTTCTTGACACACGGGTGTTGCCATCAACGATTGCCTCAGGGCTGATGACCGAAATCTGATAGATTGACTCCCTATCTCCTTGCTTGATTTTATCCGAAATCCGATAGATGAAAAAGGTTTTTTTGTATTGGGCACTTTCTACAGAGTCTCCTAATTGTGGAGTATGAAAAGCCAATTCCAGGTATTCATTGCCAATTAAAGGGAAAAAGTTAGTTAAGTCTTCCGAGTCCTTAATCGTGACGATTCCCGTAATGTAGTGCTCAAAAATGCTTTCCGTGATTTCAAAAGAAACGAATTGGGGGGTGACATTTAAGGCTACTTGATTTCGGGAAATAATTGTGATATAATCGACAATAACATCTCCAGCTTTTTGTAGTGGTTTTGATGATAATGCGGTTTCGTTACTCATTACTTCATCTCGGAAATTTTCTCTTTAACCAATTCTTCAACAAATTTAACCTGTGTGGGTTTCACAACTTTAATGGCTCGTCTTTTGTCATTTAACGACTCTTCATACTCGTAATTGGTAATGGGAATGATTTTTTGTGGATAGACGTGCTCGGAATTGACACCAAAGGTGTTGTCAACCTCGTTTCCATATTCGTTTTCGTAGTGATGGATGCCGTTTCTATCAAGGTATTTTTCACTAATATAAGAGTCCAATTCCATCGATGTAAGAGGTCGGGACTCTTTCCAGTCGAATCGATCGTTGGCTAACTCTAAAATGTAGTATAGATCAGTTCTATCGTAGTTTTCGCCAGCCGATATTTCCAAACCCTCTCCGCTCTGCAAAATTTGTTTGTCGTAGTTGACAATCGAATTTAAGGAATCCGCAGATAGTCTTAAGTGGTGACTGATGTCTGCAAGAGCCTTATAAGTGGTTTCCCCATCATCGTTAGTGGAAATCGGATAGGCAATTTTCGGAAACTTTTCAATCATTTTCTTTAATACCCCTGGAGAATACTTGCTTTATTGAGTTGGACGATTTCTGTAAAACGTAATTCCAATCCCACATTTAAGGGACTGCCGTCATAGTGTAAATTCATTACGTCTTCTCCGTCTCCGTAATTGACAGAAACCTCTTGCAAAACGCTTGTGGCGTGCCGTGGCATATACTCGTTAGGTTTATCCCGATAGTAATGTACCACGTCAAATTCCGCAGGATATATCCAAAGGAAATTATCCATTGTCAATTCGGGGTATTGATGATACTTCAAAACTCGGATAATTTTTTTGATATTATTGGTGTCTTCAACACTTCTTGCAATCATATTGAACCGCAGGTTAAAACTTCGGAAACGTACGTCTTTAAACAATTGCTCTTTTCGGGTGTTTGAAGCTTTTCCTATACTTCTTGCCAAAGCGGGGGCAGAAGACGTCATATCTGAAACCGCTTTTGTAAGAACCCCGAAACCCGAATTGATCAACTCTTTTCCCATTCCCGCAACAGTACTTCCTAGGCTAAAAGATTGCGGATTTTTCGTATCTCCCCCATGCCCTATAGCGTCTACGTTTAATGCCGACTGCATGATTGCACTTGACATTGCCGAATCTTCTTCATCCCACTCAATGCTATTTTCCTCAGAAATAGACGGAGTCGGTAAAACAATTGCCATGTTAAGCTGTTTGTAGTCGCTTAGCTTTAAAGCCGTTTTTCCGATTTCATATCCTACGAAACCTCCCCCGACCGTTAAAGCACCTTTTACGGCTGTTCCCGCCATACCCGCCATAGCTTGAGATGCCAAATTTTTCACAGGGCTTGCAGAATTGGTCGCCCCGTTAAAAACTTTTCCCGCTATTCCCGAAAAAGACGAACTATTGAAACTTTTATCCAACGGCAATCCTGTTTTTCCTGCGAGATTTTCCGCCACTCCGCCAGCTCCCATTCCCGCCATGATACCTGACACCCCCATCACTACACTCATGGCGTTTTCTTTATATCCTTTTGAGGCGTTCTGCGTGATTCTTTGAGACTCGCTACCCAAGTTTTCATAAAGTTTCCCACCATTACCCAAATCCGTAACTCCTAAAATGCTTGATTCCTCATGCTCGGAGATGTAGATGACGGTGTAAGAATTGTTGTATGCGTCATTGACCAATAAGTCACTTGGATAAACCAGTGCTCCGTTAGTGTTGTAGAAATCGTACCCACTTCGCATCGTGGAGGTGCTTTTTGTAATATTTCTTAAGGTACTTCTATCGGCAATGGCTTGACTGGAATAGACGCTAGAACCCGTGCCCGCCACGTCTGAGACGGTTTTCCCAAGGGCGATTTTTCGGATTTGCTCGGCTTGAGAAGTGGTAACATTGTTATCTGAGGCTTTAATTTCTGAGTTTTGAGAAGTGGGGTTGGAGGCGATAGTTGAGACTTTTCCTTTTACTTTTCCCGAAATTTTCAAGGCAATGGGAATTTTAGGAGCGTCCGAATATGTCGTAATACGTACCATGTTTTCCGAGTCGCAAAAAGCACTTTGAACGAGCCGATTAGTTTCTTTTTCGATTTTTATGCCAGCCTTTTCTTCTGTGCCAAATTCTGAGACGCTTAAAGAAACAAATCTGGAGTCTTCAAAAGCCTCCCCAACGGATATTCTACTTGAGAAAAAAAGTCTTCTATCCTCATCGAGTAATTCGTTGGATTCTGAAAGAGTCTGAAAAACATTTTTTATATTATCGCTATCCAATCGAGTTTCATCATCTAAAAGTCGATAACAAGAAATCAAATCTTGCTCGGTTTTTTTGGCGTATGAATCTTCATCGACTTCTAAGTCGCTACTTCCCCAATTGACTTTTAGGAATTTTTCTTGGATTTCGGGGCTATTAAATTCTATCGAGTATTGGCAAGTCGGAAGGATGATCCTCTGATAATCCAACGTGTTTCCCCCATTGGCAATGGTATAGTCGATTTTTTCCTTATATCCATTATCGTGTTGAAAATAAAAACTTTTTTTACCGTCACTTTCGGTAAAATTTAAAAATCTCAATAGACTCATTTCGGCTTTCAAGAGCGATAAAATACGAGGGTTAAGAAGTCTGAAATAAACTATTTACAAAAGCCTTTTTTATGAGTAACACCCATTATTATCAAGGATTTTTTCGCCCGAAAAATCCGCAAAAATACGTAGGAAATCCCAAGAGAATTGTCATGCGGAGTTCTTGGGAATTTCGAGTGGCGTGCTACTTTGATAATAATCCGAATGTTTTATCTTGGAGTAGTGAGGAATTAGTTGTCCCGTATCGGAAACCGACTGATGGGTTAATCCATAGGTATTTTCCCGATTTTATCGCCAAAATACGGGATAAAGAGGGAATTGTTAAAACTTACATGATCGAGGTTAAACCACTTTCACAAAGTAAACCTCCTGAGATAAAACCTCGAAAAAGAAAATCCACACTTTTAAATGAATCCGTGACATACGCCATTAATCAAGCAAAATGGGATTCGGCTAAAGAATTTTGCAGGAAAAAAGGCTGGATTTTTTTAGTATTGACTGAAAAAGAGCTTGGAATTGTTTGACAAAATTTTAAAAATGTGTTAGCATCAAAGTTTAATGTCTTTTATAGTAGGGGGTTAAGTGATAGCGATAGAGCAAGAATTAAGACGTAAATTGAGAGTATTACATGGAAGTGTAAAGAAATTCTATGGAATTGTTGACGATGAATTTTACACCCCTTATGACGTTATTGAAGAATCTTTAAAAGACTATGCTCCTTATTTCAAAAATTCCAAGAT
>CANPXY010000062.1 GCA_947587115.1 uncultured Bacilli bacterium | reverse complement strand
GGTGTGAATTATAATGGAAATATAAAATAAAGGAGGAAAAATATGACAAAAGAACAAAAGAAGCAACTTTTTGGGTTTGGATTGCCCATTATATTAGGTACGATTTTGTTGTTAGGTGCAAGCTATGCTTGGTTACAGTTGACATTAGAAGGTACACAAACGAACATCATTAAAGTAGGAGACTTAACCTTAGAGTTGATTGATCAAGAAAGCGTTGGTATCGAAGAAGATGGAATTATTCCAATGTTGGATGAAGTAGGAGTATTACAAGATCCATATCACTTTACCTTAAAAAATAATGGAACACTTGCTAGTAAATATACTATTTATCTAGATAATGTAGATTTAGAAAGTGAAGAAGAACAATTACCGGATGAAGCAATCAAATTTGATTTAAAGAAAGGTAATACTACTTTAATAAGGACTTTATTATCTTATATAACAGGAGAAGATGATGAACGAGTACTAGATACAGGGGTTATCGAAGGTGGAGAAAGTTTTGAATATGACTTAAGGATGTGGATTGATGAAGCAGCAACACAAGAGATGGCAGCAGGGAAGACGTTTCGAGGAAAGATTCGAGTTGTAGCAGATCAGATCACTTATCCATCACCAACACCAGAAGAATGCTTTGACTTTGATATAGCAACTGGAACAATTAACAAATATTTATGTGGTCCGACTTTAGGATTTGTTGTTTCTGGCCCCGTAAACAACACAATCGAAGACAGTCCAGCGGGACGATTTATCACCGATGTCGTGATACCAGAGAAGATCAAAAATACAGCAGTAAAAGCAATCAAAGGTGCTGCTGCTCCACATGGTTATGGATTTTTTATGACAGGAATCACGAGTGTTGTCATACCAGAAGGCGTTACAGATATAGGGCAGTGGGCCTTTCAAAATTCTAATTTGAAGAGTATTGTAATTCCCTCAACGGTTAAGACTATCGATACAGGAGCGTTCGCGGACGCTAAAATATCTTCTGTTGTGATACCAGCTAGTGTAGAGGAATTGGGATTCCAAGCTTTTAGGACTAATACATTAGTTTCCGTTACCATCAAAGGGAAAAGCAGTGTTTCAGATTTTAAAAATTATAGCGCTGTTTCAGAAATTGGTTCACCTTTTATTTCTCATTATTTAACCACTCATTCGGGTTGGCTTGAAGGAAGTGCTTGTAAAGCACATGCTATAGAGCAGCTAAATGATGACTACTCTGGTGATAATACCAACCCATGTATTCACTGGGAACCTTAAAGTTATAACATGCAAAAGGAATTGTATCAACAATTCTTTTTTTACGCTTTTTTTACACAAGAACTAGGCAAATGTTTGTGTAAAGTGAAAAATATTGCTATAATGATCTTGGAGTGAGAACATGAAAATGACTGTTAAAGATGTAGACACCAATTACATACAATATGGTAATGGGACTAAGGATATCGTCTTGTTGCATGGCTGGGGACAAAATATCGCAATGATGCGTCCTTTAGGAGATCTATTTCAAGAAAAGTATCGCATTACGATTTTAGATCTTCCCGGTTTTGGAGATACACAAGAGCCACCAGTTCCTTGGACTATTTTTGATTATAGGGACTTTTTAGAAGAGTTTTTGAAGAAACTCAATGTCAAAAAGCCGATCATTATGGGACACTCATTTGGTGGACGACTTGCCATTTCCTATGCAGCCCAAAATAGTGTAGAAAAAGTTTGCTTGTTTGGTAGTCCTTGTATTCGTCGCCAAACGGAGCCTACCAAGAAAGAGCAGTTGTTAAAGAAATTAAAAAAAGTACCACTGTTAAATCAGTTTTCGGAACTTGCTAAAAATTATATTGGATCTAGAGACTATAAAGCGGCAACGCCAATCATGCGGGAAACTTTAGTTCATGTCATCAATCAAGATTTATCAAATGAAGCCAAGAAAATCAAAGCCCCAACGCTTCTTATTTGGGGAGAAGAAGATCCGGAGGCCCCTGTCGAAGATGCTAGAGCACTAGAATCCATAATGCAAGATGCAGGGCTCGTCGTCTTTCCTGGTTTTGGTCACTATGCCTATCTTGAAAATATCGGTCAAGTTGCCCGTATTTTAGAACAGTTTCTATAGGAGGTTTCTATGTTTATTTACTTTTTACTTTTATGTAGTATGATCATCTGTGTTTTTGTAAAATCTAAAAAAGGTTTACATATGTTGCAACAGAATTTGTATAACGAGAATAATCGTTATCTCCGTTGGCTTATGAAAAATAAAAATCAATGGTTTGCGTTGGATCTTGTTGCCATTTTGCTTGCCATCTTCGGTTTCAAAAGAGGCTATAATCAACCTAAACTAGTTACCATTGTATGCTTTTTGATGATTGCGATCTACTGTCTTACTGCTTATGTTTTAAATCGTAAGCAAAAGTCAGAACAACACAAAAAACCTTTGGTTATCACTGCTAGAATCAAACGTCTCATGATTACCATTGCCATTCTTTATTTGATTCCTATGTTCATAGGGTATCAACTCTTTGATCATAAGCAAAGTGTATGGATCTGTATTTTAATCATTTCGATCATGGTAAGTCTACAATATTTAGTGGTCTACTTAGCCAATTTGATCAATCATCCGGTAGAACGCTGTGTCTACCACTATTATGAAAGTAAAGCAAAACGAAAACTTCATAGTATGGAACGTCTTAAAATCATTGGAATTACTGGTAGTTATGGGAAAACTAGTAGTAAAAACATCTTAAGTGACATATTAAATATTAAGTATATTGCCCGACCAACGCCAAAGAATCTCAATACGTATTATGGACTCATGATTACGATCAACAATCATTTAGATAAGTTTGATGAAATTTTCATTGCGGAAATGGGTGCTTACGTTAAAGGTGAGATCAAAGGTCTATGTAAGCTCGTTCATCCCCAATATGGAATTTTGACAACGATTGGAACTGCCCATCTAGAGACTTTTGGAAGCGAGCAGAACATTGTGGAAGGTAAATTTGAGTTGATCGAATCTCTTCCAAGTGATGGTATTGGAGTGCTCAATGCCGACGATCCTAAACAGGTAAGTTATCCACTTCAAAATGATTGTAAGATCATCTGGATTGGAATCGATAATCCTAAAGCGGATGTCAGAGCTTCGAATATTGAGTGTAACAACAAGGGAACATCCTTTGACGTTACGTTTAAAAAAGATGGGAAAAAGCACCGCTTTGAAACGAAACTTTTAGGGAAACACAATGTTTATAATATTTTGGCTGCCCTTGCTTTGGGATATGAATTTGGAATTACCATTCCAGAGTTAAAGCAAGCAGTGAAGATGGTGCGTCCAGTAGAGCATCGTCTAGAGTTAAAGAAATTAGGTTCGTTCTATCAGATCGATGATGCCTACAATTCAAATCCAGTAGGGGCCAAGAGTGCTTTGGATGTCTTAGGTATGATGCCAGGACTTAAAGTGGTCGTAACGCCAGGAATGATTGAATTAGGCGAAAAAGAAGAAGAGTACAATCGCCAGTTTGGAGAAGAGATTGCCTCAGTCGCCGATCGTGTCATTTTAATTGGTGAAAAACGGACCAAACCAATTTATCAAGGATTAAAAAATAAAAATTATGATGAAAAAAATATCATTGTGATGAACGATGTTCGAGATGCTTATCCACTGATCGGTGGATTGCAGGATCCAAATGGTGTCTATGCATTGTTTGAAAATGATTTACCAGATACATATAATGAATAGGGAGTGTGTTTATGAAAATTAGAGTAGGAGTTATTTTTGGTGGAGAAAGTGTAGAGCATGAAGTAAGTATCATCTCAGCTATTCAAGCCATGAATAAGATGGATCAGGAAAAATATGAAATTGTTCCAATCTATATTACGAAAAACGGAGAATGGTATACAGGAGAGATGTTGCGCGATATCGACGCTTATCAAGACATGAGCCTCATCAAGAGATATGCCAAAAATGTAGTACTTTATTTTAAAAAAGGTCGTTTTGTATTACAGAGCAAAGGGCTATTTAAAAGAGTTGTAAAAGATCTTGATATTGCTTTTCCAATTGTCCATGGAACAAATGTGGAAGATGGTATTTTACAAGGATATCTACAATCGATTGGTATTCCTTATGTCGGCAGCAGTGTATATGCCTCTGTTGTTGGTCAAGATAAGATTTACATGAAACAAGTATTCACTAGCGAGAATTTGCCAATTGCCAAGTATGTTTGGTTTTATGATATTGACTATAAAGAAGACCAGGAACGAGTATTGGACAAAATTCATACACTCAAATTCCCAGTGATCGTTAAACCTTCAACACTTGGTAGTAGTGTCGGAATCCACACTGCTCAAAATGATCAGGAACTAGAAGAGGCCATTGATGATGCGATTCGTTATGACCAGCGAATTGTCGTTGAAGAGATGATCCAAAATCTAGTAGAAGTGAATATCAGTGTACTTGGAAATTACGAAGTACAATCGACAAGTGAAATTGAAGAAGTTGTCGCAGGCAAAGATTTCTTGACTTATGAAGATAAATATATCGGAAATGGCAAAGCCAAAGGTAAATTTAGCGGAATGAAGACTTCGAAAGGGATGTTGTCTGCTTCCCGCAAGATTCCTGCTGAAATCGATGAAAAGTTGAAAGAGGACGTCCGTTCTATTGCCGTTCAGGCTTTTCGAGCTCTTGGATCTAGTGGTGTCTGTCGTATTGACTTCTTGATCGACAATAAGAAAAAAGAAGTTTATATTAATGAAATTAATTCGATTCCGGGAAGTTTATCATTCTATTTGTGGGAACCAACGGGAAAGAATTATACTGAACTTTTAGATGATATGATCAATATTGCGATCAAAGATTATAAGAAGCGTATAAATAAAGTGCACTCTTTTGAGACCAACATTTTAGAGGGCTTTACAGGCACGAAAGGAATGAAGGGATTAAAAGGCATCAAACACAAACAAGATTAAAAAACCTTCGTTTGTTCGAAATAGGAGGAATATGATACCAGTTATTGGAATTGTTGGGCGAATTGAAAAAGAAGATTTGTTCGACACGTTAAATCTTAACCAAGATTATATTGATGCGGTTATCAAATTTGGAGGAAATCCTCTGATCTTATGTCAGGGATCTACGTGGAATCAAACGGAAGAACAACGCTTGTTACATTGGTTAGAACAATGTGATGGAGTAGTTTTATCTGGTGGAACAGGGGATCCTAGTGCTTATGACTTTTACATTTTGGATTATGCTGTCCAACACGAGTTACCCATTTTAGGGATTTGCTTTGGTATGCAGACGATGGCCATGTATCAAAGTCAAGAAAAGACCTATATGATTGGACATGAAGATCATAAGAAACCAGGAGTAAAGTATGTGCACTCTGTCAATTTAGATTCGAATAGTAGAATCTATCAAATATTACAAAAATCGACGATTGAAGTGAACAGTCGCCATGTTGAACATGTAAAATCGGGAGGCATCTTTCAAGTGGTAGGAACCAGCGATGATGGCTTGATCGAAGTATTAGAAAATCCTCATCATCCATTCCAAATTGGTGTGCAGTGGCATCCTGAAAGCATGGTTTCCTATGATGAAAGTGCCAGGAAAATTTGGGAAGCATTGATCAATACATGTAAAAAAAATAAGGATTAATCCTAATCCCTATTTTTTTTGCATTTTTTTGTAGACTTTATGGAATACTTTCGCTTCCGCTAAATGTTCACTTGCAATATCGTAAGCTATTTTTTGCTCATACGGATCCGTTTTTGACTCTGCATCTTGCATACTTCTTTCACAATCACGACCAGCGGCATCGGCTATATTAGATGCTCCGTGCTCTGTAACTGAATATATATGTGGTTCAAACTCTTGATTTGAAGATCTTGAAAACTTACGTTCATACATTGCATCGATAATCTCGGTCGCAAGACGTTTGTGTCCTTCTGAAGAAATATGAAAGTTACTTATACTTTTGTTGTAACGTCTACCGATGAATTCCGTATCGATATAACTGATTCGATATTGATCACAGAGTTGTTCTAATTTCTCATTATATTCGAGTATTAAATTTCTAAAAACCCGCATTCCTTCTGATTGAAGTGCTCTTGGTACATAGGCACCTAAGGCAAAAATATCTGTTGTTGGATTGATCGATAAAATGTGATCAAAATTACGATCAATTCCATCGATGACACGACCAAGTACTTTTGGATCTTGCGCTTTTTTGAGCGTATAGTTATAATTTGGTGTTACTTGGCGATTTTGATAATCCTTCACAATCGTAAATGGATTATTTTTAACCTCTCTCATCAAGTTATTAACTCCACTTGAATAGATGATGGAAGGCTCGTTTGCCTCTTTCAAAGTAGTAGTCAAATGAAGATTCTGATCTTCTTTTTTAATTGGATAAATGAATTTATAGAAGTAAGCAACATCTCCTAAAAATTCTGGTAGTCCTACACTTCTCATCACTTTTCGAAATGCACTGACGGCACTGTAAACTTGAGAACGCTTGATCTCTTCGACGTTAACATTGCTATTTAAGAAGTAATCAATGTGTTCTGTCTTGTTCATCAAAAGTGAAAAAGCATTGATCACTTTGGGATCTAATTGGCCAGTTTTTAATTTTGCAGCCAAAGCTTCTAACAATCCTTTTTTAAAGAACGTGCTCGTAGTATTAACTCCTTGAGAGTCATTGAAACCGATGATCACTAGACCATGGTTTTTATAGTAGTCTTGCAATTTCTGAATTTGTTCTTCTTCTGTCAATAATCGTACAAACATTATATTTTACCCCCTCGTTTTTATCTGGCGTATATTATACAATATTTGCTTCAAATTGTCAAGGAATATGCTTCTATAGATGTAGTAAACTAGATGTGGGAAAATACAAAATTATATAAAAAAAGAGAAAACACTCAAAAATTTAAAACTGTTAT
>CANPXY010000061.1 GCA_947587115.1 uncultured Bacilli bacterium | reverse complement strand
CGATCAATGCTGATTGAGTGTCATATTTTTATTGCTATTACCAATAAGGTAAGGAGTAATAAAATGATAGCAATAAGATGAAGGACTTTTACAATAAAAGTTCTTTTCTTCATTGTATCCCTCCTTTCTTTTTCAAGATCGGAGAACGACACTCACATCAAATGTTCCTAAATAAATTATATTATAATTGATATTATAAAACAATCGAACATTAAGATTTTTATTGTATTTCAGTTAATATATGTCAATCTGGTCCAGGAACGCATGAATTTTGTATTCCATTTAAAACTCTTTTCAAACAATTACAAATTGTTGAAGACCAAAAAGGAAACTACTAAAAATTTAACAGAAAAGATAAAAATAAACTCTTCAACTTTATCAGATTGATACTAAGCTTGGACTTTCGAGTAAAAATAAAAACTTAAATTCGTGATCTTTTGACATGAAAATGTAGTAAAATAGTAATGAGTGAATATAATGAAGTGGGTGAAATTATGAATAAGAAAACGATCATCATTATCGGTTTGGCGCTTATTGCTGTTGTTGCTGTTTTTTCTTTTATTTATGTTTTTCATCAATCTCCGTCTGAACAAAGTAAAGAGCTTGAGGCCGTGGTCGTGGCAATCGGAAATGGGCAAGTGCAAGTTCGAGATCAAGAACATCACACGTATACGTTTTTGATTGACGAAGTGTTTGCAGAAGTTGGAGATCGGGTAGTGATCGAATATACTGGATTGTTGGACGAAAAAGTGGGGGTCGAAAAAGAACGTATTCTTCACTATGAAAAAGCACCTCTCATGAGCGATGAGGACAACATTCCAACGAGTTGGTCAGATCATGGCATTTTTAAAGATTACTATGTCATGGCCTATCAAAAATTAAAAGAATTATCGAATGATGAGAAAATTGACCAAGTGTTATTGGTTCGGTATCCCGATGAAGGGGGAATCGATCTTCTTAGGGAGCATTCATTTGGTGGCTATGTGTTTTTTGCGAAAGATTTTAAGGATCTTATAGAAAAAGAGGTACAGGACCGTATGGCAGCTTTGCAAGATGCAGCACGAATTCCTATTCTTACTGCGGCCGATGAAGAAGGTGGGACGGTTGTTCGCGTCAGCAGCAATCCTAATCTTGCTAAAGAGAAGTTTAAATCTTCACAAGAACTTTATCAGCAAGGTGGGTTTGATCTCATCCGTCAAGATACGATCAATAAAAGTGCCGTTCTTAAGAATTTGGGCATCAATTTAAATTTAGCTCCTGTGGTTGACGTTTCTACTAGTCCTGATGATTATATGTACAATCGAAGTCTTGGAAAAGATAGCGCTACTACTGCAACTTATGCACAGACCGTCATCGCTGCAAGCAAAAACACCGGCGTGTCTTACACGTTAAAACATTTCCCAGGATACGGAAACAATCAAGATACGCATACGGGTACTTCGATCGATGATCGGTCTTATGAAGATATTAAAAATAATGATCTACCACCATTTAAATCCGGTATTGATGTAGGTGCGGAAGCAGTTTTAGTAAGTCACAACATTGTGAATAATATCGATCAGGATCATCCGGCTTCCTTATCGCCGGCAATTCATCGTCTATTGACCGATGATTTGAAGTTTACAGGAATTACGATGACCGATGATATTGCCATGGATGCCGTATCAGACATTGAAAATGTGGCTGCGCAGGCTTTGCTTGCTGGAAATGATCTGTTGATCACGACCGATTATGAAAGCAGCATTCAAGAAATTAAAAATGCGCTTCAAAATGGAACATTGACACAAGATGCACTAGATTATAAAGTCTTTAAGATCCTTGCATGGAAATATTATAAGGGACTTCTATTTGATCCAAAATAAAGCGACGAAAGTCGTTTTATTTTGTGGGCAAAAAAATAATTGAAAAGAAGTAGGAAGTGTGTTATAGTTATACTAGGTGATAAGTATGATCGTACCGAAAGTATATGATGAAGTGATCAATTATGTATTGATTCCAATTTTTATTGTTATTTTTATCTTTGGCTTGATAATTATATTTGCGTCTCATAAGGACCGAAAAGATCGAGATCCTCGTCGTCAATTTAAAGTCAACTATTGGGGAGCCATTATCGGTATTATTTTTGGAGCCCTTTTGTTGACCGTGTCTATTGGCTTTTCCGTTGCTTTTATCGAAAAGATGTATAATCATCATTTAATCAACACTTATCCTTGGATTTTGGCACTGTTGAGTATTTTCCCACTCATTCCATTGGGATTCCTCATCTATTGTATTGTCAAATTTGTAAAACTTTTAAAACATCGTAATGAAATTATTGTAGAAGTGGAGTGAGCGATCTGTGAAACCAGAAAAAAAGATTGATTTTATGTCAATTCTCGTTTATTTGGCAATGGTCGGACTTGTTTTGATTATCGCCCTTCCTCCAGTATTAAGGGCACTTCTTCCTGAAGAGGTTGCACCACCAAGTACTGTGCAGGATGAACTCGAAGCTTTGATCTGTAACCGAAGCATGACCTTATCGAATGTCGATCTTTCACTTCGTACGACCTCTACTTATAAAAATGGAAACTTGTTTCGTTTGATTTTGACTTATACAAAGGACCAAGATCAGGATCAAGCAGCTAACGATCAACCTTCAGAAAATCCTAGTGAGACGACGACGCCAGAAGCGGATCCTTTTGACAGTTTTGAAGAGATCCAACATTTTGAGGCTATTCCAGATATTGCGATCGAACGAGATCAAAATCATGTCAAGATCGATGTTACTGAGGATGTACTCAGTGTTCTTGAAGAAGACGAGTTACTTGCAAAATATGTTCAAGAGTTGACGGCTCTACAGAATGTTTTTGAAGAAGATGGATACACTTGTCAAGTGACGAGCACTTAAATACTAGCGCAAGCTAGTTTTTTTTATTAAACAAATTTATCACATTGGAATATATAGTAATAGAGAAAGAGGAGGGGGAATATGTTAGATATTTTAATGTCTGAAAAATTATGGACTGTATTGTTGATCAGTATTACATTCTCCATCTTTTTGATGGCATTGGTACAAAAAATTAAAAAATTAGAGTTCATCAATAAAAAATGGCATGTTTGGGTCATCAATTTTGTCTGTGCTTTTTTGATGGGGATCCCTTTTGGAATACATTTTTATGATCTAGAACTTTATGAAGCCATTTGGATGAGTCTATTTGGCTTTATTGGGGCACCTTCGATCTATGAAGCTTTGAAAAATCAAAATATGATCAGTTACAAACCGAAATCAGCTACTACACCTTCGAAGACGGATACGGTGTGTATTCCTAAAAGCAATGAAATCAAACGAGGTGATCTCTCATGATCTTATTAGGGTCAGAAAGAAGCGTGACGCAGAATTATGCAACCCATAAGACAGCGGAAGATTATTCAGGAAGTCATCTTTCACCAATTAAAATCAGTGGAACAGGGAAGGTGACTAGGGTTGTCAATCATTATCAGGTGCATGAAGATTCGATCAATTATAATGATTATCTAAAAAATCAATATAATTGGCGTGATGGAGACTACTATAACTGTGTTTCGATTACTGGAAAAACAGTTCGCTTTCATAAGAATGAACTTGGTGGGAACTGTGTGGAAGTCGAAGGGTATATTGGAGGAGAACTTTATCACTATACTATGTTTCATATGGCGTCGACCAACGTCCAGGTGGGCGACATTGTGAATAGCGATACCATCTTAGGTTATCAGGGAAATACCGGTCTTGTCGATTCTTCTAAAAGTAGGACAGACATCACTTATGGTACCCATGTTCACATGGAAGTTAAAAATGGCTCTGGACAATTTGTGAATCCACGTGCTTTTGCGTTAGGGGAAGAGGTCCTTACTTATGTAGAACAGACCAATGCAGTGGATACTAGCCAAGATCAGATCTATATTTTGGCGGACAAAGTCAATATACGGGAACAGCCGACCGTCGATTCGAAAGATTTAGGTGATGTCTATCATCAAGAAATCTATACCATCTTAGATACAAAAGATGATGTTTCTTACACTTGGTACAAGATCAAGACGAATCTCGATCTTATCGGGTGGGTCGCTTCGAGCAAAGAAGAACAATGGATCGAAGTTCGAAAAAAAGAACAGAGTAGTGTACCGCCAGAGGAGCCAGCAGTCGATTTAGGAGAATATCTTCATCTGTTCACTTGTCCAAAGACCGATACTTATTACTTGACATTGCAAGAAGGAGAATCTTTGTATATCAAAAAAAAGAACACCTAGTTCTTTTTTTTGGTTAAATGCAGTTGTAAAAACGTAAGACTTGTAATGATGATGATCCAGATCGCCAAAAAGAATATTAATTTTTCTAGGGGAATATAGAGCCATTTTCCTAGAAAAAAGATGATTAAAAGGCAGATGCCAAAAATGATTTTGAATATTTTTTCTGGCATTTTCAGGTGTTTTAACGTCTGTTTGAGGCAGTAGAGCAAATAAGATAAAAACAACAGTCCATCCAATAAAAAGGTCAGTGATAAAATTCCTTCGATACGCTCAATAAAGTGAAAATAAGATACTTTCTTTAAGATGGCTGTCTCTGGGAATTGATAATAACTGGCAAGGTCGATTCCTAAAGAGCCAATGATGAGTACAAACAATAAAAAGATCGTAAAGGCTGCGAAAGCATATCCTAAAAAGACGGCTTTGTCTTTTTTTGTTTGTTGGCGCATGTTATTTTTAGGAATATAGAGCAAGAAGAAAAGAGGAATTGTCGTCATGAGTAAGTACATCAGGGTCGATTTCAAAATCGTAATGCTATCATTCGCAAAGAACGGTTGAATTCTTGTTGGCTCTATAATAGGAATGACGCCTATAATGCAGAGGAACAATAACAAACAAAAGAGGATGGCGATAATTTCAGCACTTCTTAGAAGCGCTGTCAAGCCTCCTTTTGCGATCAAGTAACAGAGCCCTAAAAAGGTTAGTAAAATGGTAAAAGTCGAAGGATCCACCAGATAATTTTCTTGAATGTAGATGCTGCTGTTACCAAGTATAAAGCCACCTAAAATGAGGATTCCTGTGATGATGATGAAACTGAAGAGATAGGCGAAAAATTTAGGAAAACGATCAAAAATGGTGGTGATCAGGTCCGATGAAGAGAGGGCGGCATTGAGGCGATTATAGAAAAAAACAATGATGCTTCCGATCAGAGCTCCTAGAAGAATACTTAAAAGCGCATCTACGCCACAACTTCTAAGCAAAAGTGGGACGAGACCCATGATGAAAAAACCACGACTTAAAAAGAAGGTCAAAATCGATATTTGGACAGCACTCACTTTATTATTCATCACTGTGTATCCTTTCTATATTGCGATTTTTTTGATCGTGTAGATTTACTTTGATTTCATAGGGAAAATCGTTCTTGATTGCTTCTTGATGCTTTTGATAATAAGCGTAATGATTTTTAAACAGATAGGCGGAAAGACCCAAGATGTCCACTTGATGCGCTCGTTGTTCTTCTAGCAGATGCTTGATATTTGTTTTCAGTTGCTCTTGAAATGTTTCTTTAATTTCCGTAGCATCTAAAGCACAGTTATTTTCTAAAACATGGAAATTTCCTGTCACTTGAAGAAGGAGTTGATCTTCTTTGAGATGCATGGTCGTCTTGAGTTCTTCTAGTTTTATAGAAGTCTGATCTTCTGCACAGGAGTGATATAAATTTAAATAAGTGTTATTGTTTTTGATGATGTTGTAAGTAAGGGATTCTTCTTTGGATAAAAAGGCTTGAAAAACGGCATCTTGAAAGTAGGCGTAGCCATCGATTTCTAAGGTGTCTTCTTCAACTTTTATGGTGGG
Source organism: uncultured Bacilli bacterium (assembly GCA_947587115.1). Classification (GTDB taxonomy): domain Bacteria; phylum Bacillota_I; class Bacilli_A; order RF39; family UBA660; genus CANPXY01. Next base: position 1,109 of record CANPXY010000061.1, on the reverse strand, counting down.
TAGGACGGCATCTTGACCTTCTTCTAATACCATTCGCGCAAAATCTTCAAAAGTGATATTGGAAGTAATTCCATATTCTTCACTGTTGATTTGGATCATGTCTTCTAAGTCAGGATTTTTTGGGGTATTACGGATGATTTCAGAGGGGGTCGTATCTTTGACAATGATCGTCGTAAAATTGTTTCTAGAGGCTTTTGTTTGAAGAAAGAAGTCGATGATTAAAGAGCCATCGGATTTCGCTACCTCGGTGCTCAACAGCAGTGTCTTGATGTGGGACAAATAAATCTTTTTGTTGGAATTTAAATACAAGTTCTCTAATGCTTCGTTGATGGAAGCACCTGTGGCCGTATAGGTTGTGCGGAGTTCTTCGCGATCGTCATTTTCACTTCGTGCATCGATCATGTTGATACTGACGAGAAAGTTTTGTTGTTGTTTTTCGATTCCCATGCTTTCGACAATTCCTAATTCATTTAATTCCGTATAGTTGATGCATCCCGTAAATAATAGGGGGATTATTAGCAGCAAAAACCATTTTTTAATTGACATTTCATCACCGTCCTCGGATTCTGTTTTTAGTGGTAAGTAGGGGATTTCGTTTCTTGATTCCTTTACTTTCGATACGAACGATGGCATCTTTTTGTTCACTTAAAATGATCGGCGCGAAAGGAGCTAGATAGGGCTTCCCAAATGATTCTACGCTTGCAAGACGGCTAATTAAAAAGATGATTCCAATAAAGATTCCATAGATACCAAGGAATGTTGCAAGAAGCATCATGATGATGCGCCACCATCTTACGGCACTGATCATTTCAATGGATGAGAAAATAAGACCACTGATGGCGGAGATGGCAATGACGATGATCATGATCGGCGAGATAATTCCGGCTGCCACGGCAGCATCTCCTAATACTAGACCTCCCAATATCGAGACTGCAGTTCCCATGTTGGCGGGCATTCTGGTGTCACTTTCACGGAGAATTTCAAACGTAATGCTCATCGCTAGCGCTTCGATTAAGGCTGGAAAAGGGACACTTTCTCTTTGAATAGTGAAGTTGATAATCAGATGTAACGGAATGGCATCATGATTGTGTGTGGTGACGGCGATGTAG
>CANPXY010000060.1 GCA_947587115.1 uncultured Bacilli bacterium | reverse complement strand
TCCTTTCTACAATTTTTATTTGGCATTCTTATTATAGCACTTTTTTATTTATCAGTCATTTTGTTTAACACAACTTACCGGAAAAAGAATTTGGATATTATGATAATCTAAAGAATCATGATTGTTTCAAAAATATATTTTTCTCAATAATTGCAATTCCTTCGTTAATAAAATGCCTACAAGAATTTAAAAATGAAAAAGTAGATATCGATTATATCAGACTTAATCATAGTTGGTTTGATTCTATTATGGCTGCATACCAAAAAAACTATAATGAAGAATTAACTGATGAGATTTTTGTAGATCTGCCAGTTGAAGAAATAGCACAAACTTTATTGAATTATGCAACCGTTTCTTCAATTGAAGATATATCAAATCTATTCATTAAAAATACGATGATGGGAGGTATGGATGAAGATGAATAATAGTATTAATGTTTGTTTTATGACAGATGAAGCAGTAGAAACATTAAAAGAAAATTCTTTGTTAGTAACAAATAATTTAAAATCATTTACAAGTGATTCGAGTTGGCTATCGTCTATTTATTCAGGAAAACTATACGACGAAAAAAAATATAAGATCCCTGAATTTCAATTAAAAGTCAGTGAAGATGGAGATTATTCAAAAGTTGATTTTGATAATTCAATTGCATTGTATGAATCATTAAAAGACTTACCACGTTATATTTTAACAGATGAGAGATTCTGGGCTTGGATTAATTTTACTGTAGGATATCAAGCAAGTTTACAATCGATGCCTATTAAATCGAACTCAACGTTTTTAGATCACTGGCTATTTTCTCAAGGAACTCGTAGAGGTATTTTCTTTGGCGTTATGTCACGTTGCTTCTTTAGAGTGGCACTAACTGTTGATGAAAGATTAGATGATAAATATGAGTTGACGAGATTTGTTATTGATAATCCTGAAAGATTCAGGAACTTATCGTGGAGATCAAATTCAAGCGAAAAGCACATAGTACTTGGAGCATTAAAAGCCGAAAAAACAATTTATGATAATTATATTAATGATCCAATTATGAGCAAAAAGATGCAGGAAGCCGAAAAAGGAAAACAAAATGTTTATACAGAAGTTGCTTCCTACTTATCACTATATGGTAGTGTTAGATTGATCGATGTAATAAGTGAAGAAGATATCTATAAAACTGTTTATGAAAAAATGGAAAAATATATCCAAACCTTATAGTATTAATTGAATAAACGTTATAATATATTTAGATGATAGATAGAGTATATTTCGCTTTTATAATGAAGTATACTTTATTTTTTCAGATAGTTGTTTTATGAGTAGGAAATAGATATATATGGTGATCTTAGAAGGAATAAAAATAGTTAATTATATTTTTAATAAGAATTATTTGGATCAATTAGTAATTTTAAATAATGTTTGGAATTAAATTTAGAATCAGTCAATCGTTTGACAAATAAACTGAAAAACGATATAATTCCAGTGTAATTGTCAAAGAAAGAAAAGGGATTAATATGAAAAAAAGAGGAGAAAATCAATTATAGATTAATCAACGATCAAAACCAATGCAAGAACAACTAAAAACATTAATATTATGTCTAATGTAATTAAGGAACTATCAATAAAATATCCAAATGAGCAATCAAAAATATTTACTGATACTATAAAACAAATAATGAATACTAATAATGAAATGTTTTCCACAAGAATGATAGAACCACTAAATATAAGTAGATAATATCTATCAATTATGGAAAACCATAACGATATTGAAAAAATTTCAAGAGGTATTTATCTTTTACCAAATGCTTTTGAGGATAGTTATTTTTCATTTCAACAAAAATATAAAAATGTAACAAAGCTATCTGATTATGCAAAAAGAATGGGAATAAGCGAAAAAATAATGAAAATAGTAGGTGTGTATTATGAGTAATTCTTTCCAGGCAGTAAAAGCTAAACTTAAAAATATTTCTAGAGAAAAATGACGTTTCTCTTATTAATCATCTGTTTTTTTATTATGTCTACTAAATAGGGTTTACATCAATAAAAGGCCGTTTTTAAATGAAATTAACACATATAACATTGATGCTAAAGATCCAGATAACAAAAAAGGATGGTTTATCTATGAAGAAAATCGGACGAGAAAATATTGAAGATTTGTTTGCACTTAAAAATATGATGGTGTCGGGTGTAGCCATCGTGATTTTATCTTGGGCTTTTGTTCATAATCAATTATGGGGAAAATTGGTCATTTGTCCATTTTTTATCTGTTCTACTGCTGCATTTTTAGAAAATCTATTTTGGTTGTTGCACAAAGAAAAAATTTCCAATATTTTTCATTCTGTTTTTCGCATCAGTCTATTCATTTTTATTTTGGGATTTTTAATTTACACCGTTTATTATAGCGTGATCAACAAGCAGTATTCTCTTTTGCTGATCGTGGCTATTTTTGCTTTTTTTGGTCTTCGCTTTTTTAAAAAGAAATGAGTTGATAAAGTTTCATTTCTTTTTAATTTTATGGAAACTCTACGATTAGGAGGTGTTATTTTAGGGTAGAACGCATTATTGTAATCATGAAAGGAGGATCATATGGATCAGAAAAAAGTTGGTATTTTTATCAAGCAATTACGAAAAGAGAAGAATATGACGCAAGAAGAACTGGCGGATCTATTACGGATCAGCCACAAGACTGTCTCTAAATGGGAATGCGGTAGAGGGTGTCCTGATATTGGCATTTTAAAAGAGTTAGCAAGCATATTGGGAGTCAGTGTGAATGATTTGTTAGAAGGAAAGAGGATAAATGAAAATGATCATCCAGATACTTTAGTCAACAGTCTTTCTTTTTATAATCGACGATTGAAACATCGATTGTTGATTGGTTTATTGGCTGTACTGCTCTTGTTCACTCCATTTATAGTTTTAGGAATTGGGGAGATGGGCATAGTCAAATGGATGCCTTCCTATACTACAGTGGCAATGAAACATACTACCAAACAGTTGCTTTTAGCTTTACAGGAATATGACTATGATCAGTTAGAAGCTTTGTTAGGAAGTAATGGAAATGTTGATATTGGTATCGAAAAACAAGAGCACTATACTTCTCAAGAAATCATCCGGCGGCTGCATGACCTAGAAGACTCTGGAGTCAGATTCCAAAACTTTTCCTTTGATCAATCATCTTATGGAACAATGGTGGGTTTTTCTGTAGATATTGTTTATAAAGGAGTCAACTATTTAGATGGCTATTGTATTATGCGTAAAAATGCTCCTTTCTCAAATTTTTCTTTTATCATGTTTTTACCTGATCATGATTTTGAAAAAGAGATTGCATCTAAAATTGAAAATGTCTTCTTTCCAGGTTCAGAGTTTTTCACATTATAAGAAAAAGAACCGTTGTGAAGTTTGCTTCATCACGGTTCTTTTTAGTTGCTGATTTTGACGATGATGGTGTCATCTATCATTTTGATGGATCCTTCTTTAGGGAATACGTTCATCTCTAAATATTCTGTGTTATCGAAGATTCCGTTGTATTCTTCTCCGGTGTAGATTGTTCTTCCAACGCCTAGATGATCTTCTAAGAAGATTTGCCAAGTCCATATTTTAACGTCAGAGACGTCAAAATTGGTAAGTTGTAATAATTGATCGTTATGGACCTGAAAGTTTAGATTTCCAAGAACTGCGATCGGAAGATCGCTAGGTAAAGTTTCGTCTTCTGATAGTTTCATCACGATTCGATTTCCAAGCGCATACATTTGCTCGTTGTATAGGTGTCGTGCGGTATAGGTTGCGTTATCAGAAAGTGTAAATGTCCAAATACTCAAGAGTATGAGGATGAAAGATAGATCATTGAAAACCTTTTCTTTTTTAAAGAGATTGATTTCGCTGATGAGTAAAGTAAAGATCAAATAGAGTGACTCTGACATCAAGAGATTCATCTGTCGATTTTGAGCAATCAATTCGATGCTGCATGATGCAACTGGGTAGAGTGCAATCATGACAAGCAAGGTAACGATTTTCCATGGTTTGCGATTGTTTTTGTCTTGGATGATCAAGAGGATAAAGTTTATCAAAATAGTGAGTAAGACTATTCCGTTGATGATTTTTTTACCAAGAAGGGTAGGATTCGTCACGATATTGTCTGTAAAGAAGAATTCATAAAAACGTAGATATGTGTTCTTGATGGATGGTAGGATATTTTTAATTGTCTCTACGCTTGCGATTTGATTTCCTCCGCTGTAACTCGTAATGTCCAAATGAAGTAGCGTGATGATTAACGTCAATACGAAGTAGTAAAGAATGATTCCCAACAATAAAGTGATCAGGTCTTGAATCATTTGTTCGAAGAATACTTTGGGCTCTATTTTTTCTTGGAGTAGTTTTAAAATTTGGCAAATGATGAATAGAGTGGCTGTGACACAGAGATAACTTTGGTAAAATCCTAACGTAATAACGATCGAGATCATGGCGAAGATTCTACCTTTGTTATTTGACTGATTTAGAAAGTAAATGGTCAAAACAGAAAAGAAGAGTGCCCAAGTGTAACTGTCTGCGGTGTAGGCATACATTAGAGTAAGAGAGAAGGTAGGTGCACTAACAAGAAGGAGACCAACGAGAACTTTTAGAAAAGTCTTTTTTATTTTTAATACTTCGCATAGAAAAAGGGTGGTCAAAGAAAGAATCGCGATGGAGATCGTCGTCGTCAAAATTGAAGTTACGACGGTTCCACGAAATAGATCGGCAAAAGGAATCATAAATCTTCCAAGCGTGATTTCCCAACCTTTGGCAAGAAATGACCCATAATGCCAATAGCCATCGAAGGCGACTAAATCGTGTGTGATGACTTGAAAGTGGATGAATATTCCAGCAATAAATGTCGTCAAGAAAACTATTCTTTTGTCTTTCGTAAACCAATTTTGAATTCTTTTTAGTAGGCGATCAATTTTTTCCATCTTTATCCCTCGTTTCATCTTTAGAATATATCAGAAAAAGGAATGTGTCAACGGTTTGAATTTTAAAGATTGTTTTTTTAAACGCTTTATGATATAATAAGCCCGTTTAAGAAAGAGGGGTACTTTTATGGAAAAAGAGCAACTTCGTTCGTTTAAGGATAAACAGTTGATTTATCGTGGTGAAGGATCTTTAATTTACCGTCTTCCAGATCACAGAATTTTAAAAGTTGCTCAGCCATTGACATTGAATACTTGTCGATTGGTGGGAGCTTCATATGAAGGTCGTATTTTAAATACGAGAGCTCAGAAAGTAAGTGAAATTGTACGACCTATTACAGCGGTCTATGATAATTCTAATTGTGTAGCATATACGCAGGAAGATATTGTTGGTAAAACGCTCAATGAATATGATGATCAATTAACAACCCAACAACGGTCTGACTTGCATCATTATTATGAACTTTATCGTAAAATAGAAAATGCAGTAAAAAAAGCGAATGAGGCAGGCATTGTCATTCCGGATTTGTGTACTTGTGATAATATTCTGGTTTTACCAGACGGTTCAATCAAGTTGATCGATTACGACGGGATGCAGGTTGGCCCAAGAGATCGTTGCGTTGCCTTGTCAACTTCATTGGGAGATCCGGCTAAATACTTATTTTCAGCTAAATATTGTGACGAACCTTTTCATCTTTCCGCTGAAATTGATAAAACAAGCTTGACGATGTTAATGTTTTTGGTGGTATTCAATATCGACTTGACAAAAATCGGTCAAAGAAACCCTATCACAGGGAGTATTCTTACTTTAAAGGAAGTATTTCAAATGATTCGAATTACAGATCCTTTGTTTATGAAGAAAGTAGAGGCCAATATCAGTACAGAGCAAAAGGGCACTTATTTACAAGATGAACTCTATAAAATTGCTTGCAATTATGATATGATGGCAATTCCTTTTCCAATTAAAGGAGAAGGGGCCCATGTTAAGATTTTGCAGCATAAATAATGGATAAAATATGTTTATATTTTATCTTTTTTTTGGTACAATAAAAGTGTAAATTGAAGGGAGAATAAAGTGTATGGAAAAAGCTAAAGTTTATTTTACTAGAGCGTTGACACCAGAAAGTGTTGTTAAAATGTATCAAAAATTAGGGAAGGAACTTCCTGGAAAAGTGGCAGTCAAAGTTCATTCGGGCGAAAGAGGAAATCAAAATTATTTGCGACCTAATTTTATGAAGCCGATGATTGATTATGTCAAAGGAACGGTTGTAGAGTGCAACACAGCATATGATGGGGCCAGGGATACTACGGAAAAGCATGAAGAGTTGATGAAGGAACATGAGTGGAGTACGTACTTTAATGTGGATATTATGGATCGTGATGGGGATGAAGTTTTGGATATTCCCAATGGAAAAGTTATTCACAAGAATTATGTGGGAACGCATTTAAAGAACTATGATTCCATGTTGGTACTATCTCATTTTAAAGGGCATCCTATGGGTGGTTATGGCGGTGCATTGAAACAGTTGTCTATCGGCGTTGCTTCTTCAAAGGGAAAACGTTACATTCATTGTACTGGTAAAGAAAATGGAACATTTGAAGAAATGTTTCAAGTTGATCAATTAAAATTTTTGGAATCGATGGCCGATGCAGCATCTTCAGTTGTAAATTATTTTAAAGGAAATATCGTTTATATCAATGTTATGTGCAACATGTCGGTCGATTGTGACTGCTGCGATGTGGCAGAAGATCCTTGTATGAGCGATATTGGAATTTTGGCTTCTTTGGATCCAGTTGCGATCGATCAAGCTTGCATTGACTTGGTTAAAAATTCATCTGATCCTGGACGAGATCATTTGTTAGAGCGTATCAATTCAAGACAGGGCACGCATACGATCGATGCAGCGCAAGATTTAGGAATTGGCACGAAAGAATATGAGCTTATCGAAGTGGAATAAACGCGAAGAATCTTTTGATTCTCAGATTGTAGACAAACCCCTAGATTTTTTCTAGAGGTTTTCTTGTGCAATTTTTAAAAAATGATATTTAATTG
>CANPXY010000059.1 GCA_947587115.1 uncultured Bacilli bacterium | reverse complement strand
GTACGTTCCCTTAATATTTGTGGATCAGCTTCACTACCAAGGGCTACTTTTTCTTTTAATTGATAAGCTTGTCCACCCGTTAACAAAGAAAAATCCGTCACTTTCATCTTTAATCCATACTTTTGAAATACCTCTAATTGACGTAATTCTTCTACCGAAGGTAAACTCATTTTCACTTTTTCCATAATCTAGCCTCCTAAAAAATATAATTTCTCATTAGGTAATCGCTTATTATAATCACCCAAAAACATTCTGTCAACAAAAAAAGGACCCGAAGGTCCTTTCAAAAAGAAAGATTTCCAGTAAAATCTTTCTCCTCTTTTTTACATTTTTTTAGCATCCATGCGTAAAGATTTTTGTAATGGTTTTACAAGTTCTCCTGTATAAACTACATCCAACTCATGTAATGCCCTAGTAACGGCAACATACAATAATTTCATATCTAAAGTACTCGATGATGAATAGATATCCTCATTGGCATTATTAATGATGACTGCATCAAATTCCAATCCTTTAGCTAGTTGATTAGAAATAGTACATGCTCTAAATTTGTCATCGGATAAATCATCCGTAGCACTTACATTAGGTACTTCTACTCCCCTAGCAAGCAGTTCATCATTGATATAGTGCGATAATAAATCTGTTTTACTGATAACAGCAATATTTTTGTATCCTTTTTCTTTATACTGAATAATCTTGTCAGCAATTGAAATAGCTATTTCATCCTTTGAGTCACACTTCGTAAAGGATACCGGATTCCCATGGCGAACCACTAAATCCGATTTCCCTAAACCAATACTTTCTGAAATATCATCGGCCACACGCATAATTTCAGCAGTCGTACGATAACTTTTGGTAAAGTTAATAATTGAACCTTCATTTTCAAACATCACATCATTTACTTCTTGCCAATTATCGATACCTCTATAATCATAAATCGATTGAGCGAGATCTCCAAAAATACTAAATGTAGCCGATGGCAAACTATCTCGTAGAGCCATAAAATTAAATTCTCCTAAGTCTTGCGCTTCATCCACGACTACATGTCTTATTTGATTATACCTTTTATTATGACATAATTTCCTCTTTATATGAATCAAAGCAGGTAAATCTTCAAAATCACAAGTATTCTTTTTCAAATTGGCTAAGGTATCTTTCTTTAAGGTGTTCAAATGGGCATAGTTATAAATATCAAAGTCATTTATCGTACTCACAAACGTTTTGTATAATTTGGTGGCATCTACTTTTCCCTTAGCAAAATATTTTCTTAAACTATTTCTAGCATTCTTTTTAATTTCTTCTTTTTCTTTCGCAAATTTTCTGCGTAACTCATTCTGTTGTTCTATCGTTGCATTCTTAAATAGTTCATAAGCATAGGAATCGTATTTCGATATGATTTCGTCATTGTGATCTTCGATGTATCTACATAACAAATCAATGGTCATTTCAATGCGACTAGCTAAGCTTGTAAAAACTTCTTTATCAGTAGTAGCAAAAATGTTTTGAATACTTTTTTTATCTAAAACCTTGAAATTTCCTATCATTAAATCATTATTCGTCAAGTTACGAAAATAAATCATTAAAAATTGATCAATCATATTTTTATACTTTACGGAGCACTTAAATTTATCGATATCATGATTAATCTTTCCTGCTATACTTGCATTCACTTTTTGATCGGAGGAATTAATTTGAATTTCTTCATCAATATAGTCTTTCGCAAATTGTTCAAACGTATATTGACTTACTCCTGAAACATCCAATTCAGGTAAAACCGATTTAATATATTTGAGAAAAACAGTATTGGGACCAATCACTAAAAATTGGTTTTGTTGAATATTTTGCATGTAGTTATAAACTAAATAAGCAATTCTATGTAGAGCAACCGTAGTCTTTCCACTACCGGCTACTCCTTGAACAATTAGGTCATCCGAAAGCGGTTTTCGAATAACTTCATTTTGCTCTTTTTGAATAGTTGCTACAATGCTTTTTAATCTTGCATCATTATTTGTATTTAAATATTTTTGTAATAAGGCATCGTTGGAAACTAAATCGACATCAAAGTATTCTAACAATTCTCCATGTTCAATTTCATATTGTCTTTTTAAGGACATATTTCCTTTGATGATACCTCCTGGAGCAATAAAACTGCATTTTCCTATTTCGGCGTCATAATATAAAGAACTAATAGGAGCACGCCAATCCGTTACGACTATTTTGGCATCTCGTGAAATTCCATTTTTACCAATGTAAATTGTATGGACTTTGTCTTCTTCATCATTATAAGTAAAGTCGATTCTAGCAAAATAAGGTTTATCAAGCGAAGCTTCTAAATTTCGGATGTGTATATTTTTAATATCCGCCATACGCCATAGTTCTTCACGATCACCTATAAATTCTTTATACAATTTGGCTAAAGCGTCTTTTTCTTCGGATAGAACTGTCTGAACAATCGCTAGGGTATCATCTAACTTTGCTTTTTCCATTTCGAATTCAGTCATGTCAAACCTCCTATTTTATTTCTTTATTGCTTCCTCCAATAACAGTTCTATATTATACCACATTTTTCTAATTTTTCAAAGTCATATTCTAACAAAATAGATCTAGCAAATATTTTTCTATAATTAGAATTGGTATTTTCTTTAAAATAACCATTTTTAATTGTCTTAAAATGTAAGAGTTTTTTAAATTCTGTTTGTTGATTGCAATTAAGATAACTATCACTTATATCCATTTTTAAATCGAAAGGAAGATTTTGATCGGTTATAGCAGCATAATGAAGCTCTGCAATACTAATAGCATACTTCTTTTGTAAATATAAACTAATCAAGAAAGAAGATGATTGGAATCTCGGATTAATTTCCATAAACACAAGTTGATCCTTATCACATAATAAATAATCGATTCCTAAAATACCTCTATAACCCATTTCTTGTAATTTTTTAGCAATTGTCATACTGTACTCGTTTACTTTATCTTTGACTTTTTTCTTTAGTTTCCTAGCATGAGCAAAATCGCCACCTACATATTTAAAACGATGATCCGTTAATAATATTAACTGCGTAGATAAAGGTAAAAATACAATATCTTTTTTTCCAATCACAAGTGTAATATTAAGCGGAGTGTGTTTAATGTATTGCGATACACTGTAATGCTTGCTTTCATGTTTGATCAAAGACATGTCTTCTTCCTTCGTAATAAGGTAGGTGTTATCTCCCCCTGCACCGGTTTCTCCTTGAATAACAAATTTATCGGTCTTTAATTTTTCACGTAATGACTCATAGTTTAAATCTTTGTCTTTTACAATGGTATACTCTAAAGTAGGAATATCTTTTTGAAATAAATCTCGTGTTTTAAATTTATTATTGAGAAGTGCTGTTAACTCACTTTGATTATTTTTTACTATGTTAGCATCTTCCATATCGATACAAAGTTTACTAATCTTTTCATTAAAACAAATAAATTTGGCATTAGCATTTTCATTTTGTATTTCAACAATATGGTCATGGATATATTTTTTATAGGTAGCAAGAAACTTTTCACTTTTGGTATCTGAAATCAAGCGATCTGAAAAGTAGATATTACCTTTTTCCTTGGTTGGATATAAAGTAATGGAACCTTTAAAAAAAGTATCGTTACAAATGGCATTATTCGCATTAAATCCAATATAATAAACTTCTTCTTCTAATTGTTTAAGGGCTTCTTGAAAGAAGGCATTGGCTTCAAATTGATGATTATCATATAACTCTTTTATCCGATCGACATTAGCCCACATGACATTACATACTTCTTCCTCTTGAACAGTCACGTCGTCTATCGATACATCGCTTTCAAATAGCCATACATCAAGAATATCCGGACAGTTTGGATATTGTCTTAAAGTAGAGCCAATTAATTTTGCTTTTGTAGCATCCACAGTAATACCCAGTTCTTCATGTACTTCACGCATAGCGGCCTCCAGCGATGTTTCTCCTTTAAGTGCTGAACCACCCGTACATTCCCACATAAAAGCAAATTTTTTATTTGCTGAACGTTGTGTGATTAAAAACTCGTTCTTTTTATTTCGTATCCATGCATTAATTACTAAATGATATTCATCATCGGCAAGCGTATCTCCTCGTTTAACCACCTTATCTAATTTGTTTCTATTTTTATCATATAAATCCCAGTATTCCATTTCTACCTCCATAAACCTAAATCCGCACATACTTTTGTATAGGTTTGCTTGGCATCCAATTGATCGGTATAGACGGTTGTTTTTGCATAGATTTTTACTTTATTTCCATATTTTTCATCATCGGATATAGCACATCTAATTCTACTTTCAATATCTTGTTTAGTGTGGTTACGTGTAGGATCCTGTACCAATCTCATTTTTACACCTGCTGGAATATTCGAAAAAGTTAAGTTTACTAAATTCACATCTATTCCAAGATCTTGTAATGCTAATAATGTATCAATATCTTTGTAAGAAACAAATAGAGCTATAATATTGTTTTTATTCCAGCCTTGAAGACAATCGTTATACAATACTCCATAAAAATTACCATACTCTTTTTTGATTTCCGGTCCATCACCAGAGGTAATGAGGAATTGTCCCTGATCAAACAAAGCTTTATATTTTTCGTGTGATAAGTATCGATAGAAACCCTCCCGATCATCGTTTCTTCTTAAGCGAGTAGTACAATGTCTAGGAACGACTACTCCTCTTAACTTTTCTAAATTGTTCCCTAAAGTCGTTTTTCCCGCACCTGAAGGGCCTAATATTGCAATAATATGTTTTTCTTCCATCAATCATTTCATCTCCTTCATTAAAAATGATACGCTTCTAAATTATCACTTCTTATTTTAACATATTTTTATCCATTTCCATTAATATTTTTAAGTACCTTTTATAATTATCTCTCTTTTGACTAACAGAAAATAAATCAATTTTTCCCGTTTGATGTAAGTAAAATTTTTCTAATAATATTTTACATAGATAATAACAAACCATATGATCACAATCTTTATAAGTGTATTTTTTATAAAACGAAAGTGTTTTTTCTCTCAACAAGTTATATTGTTCGTAATTTAAATGATCTTTTTCGACTAAATTTTTAATTGTTATTACGGCTAAATCATACAAGGGATTGGTCACAGTTACTTCATCAAAGTCAATAATATAAGCTCCTTTTTTATTTATAATGATATTACTTTTACTTAAATCCCCATGATTCAAATAGGTCTCTTCTAAAATTTTACTGTTTTTCAAATGTGAAAATAAGTTATTAACATAAATTATTTCCTGTTCTAGTTTCCCACTTATAGGAGCGGTTGTTAAATAAGTATAATACTTTTCACATTTTTCTTTTAAGGTGGCTTCATGGAAAGTTTCACGATTACAATTCATTAATATTTCAAATAATTTTTCCGGAACATGCTTTGATTTAATTCCTGGTTCATACCTAAAAACATTATATTTATGCCGATTGTAAGTTATTATTTTGCGATTTATTGGTTGTATACAATTTATATTATTATCTTTATATTTTCGGTATAGCTCATTACACAAAGCAAAGTCATAATCATAGAAATATTTTTTTATAATATAAACCTCTTTTTGGGTTTTTACTTTAACAACTAAATTAGATACCCCTCCAATTTGACGTTTATAAGAAAGAATAGGATCATCGGTGACTTGTTTTAAAACGGTTTGTAATTCTTGCAAAGATACATACTTCTTTCGATATTTTTTTATTGAATCTTCATAGAGTAAAAGTAATTCCTGACACACTTTTTTAGGATTATACCACTCTTTAACACGAGCAATATTAGCTTCATTTACTTCTTCGCTCATACTTAATTGGTACTTATCTATGATTTTACATGCCAAATCAAGATCATCTCCCGTAGTATAAATAGAAGAAGGATCATTTAACATTTCCACCATACCTGAGTTACTACTTCCTACTATTTGTATTCCTGTTAACATTGCTTCCAACACCACGTATGGAAAATTATCAAACAAGGAAGGAAAAACCGCAACACGAGCAGTATTTAAATACTTATTTATTTCCTTATTAGGAATATGATCTATGAATACTATATTTTTTTTATATTCGGGTTTGATGATTTGATAGAATAATTCTTTGGTAGATATATTTAAACTATTTCGATTCGTATCCTTTCCAATGATGTTAACAGTTAAATGAGGATATTTTTCCAGCACTCTATTTAAAGCCTTGGCTAAGATACATACCCCCTTTCGTTCTTCCAAACTACCAACATAGACGATTTGATTATCTTTTTTTATCGTGGAATCACGATAAAAGGTTGTCATATTCGCAGGATTGGGTGTTACTACTATTTGTGATGGAGATAACAAGAACTCTTTTACTACTAACTTCTTAAGTATATTAGAACAACACGTAATTAAATCGGCAGATAATAACATTTTATTTTCCCATTTTAAAAGTAAATCTTTAGAATCTCCAAAATTATTTTGATTATATTTCAACCATATTTTTAAGGGTGTATGCATTCTAACAACCAAAGGCACTAAACGATTTTTTTCAAAATAAATGGTTTCTGCTCGCCAATCTGGAGTTTCAATAATATCAATTAAATCACGATTTTGTAAATCCATAAGTACTTGAGCCACTTTTTGTCGATACTTTATATTCTCTTTTTTAACATCGTTACACTTTGCAACAAAAAGTCTACAAACTAAAACACCATTTTCAGTATAAATTTGATCTTTGGATAAAGATCGGCAAATTACATAAACACGATGCCCCATTTTCACTAATTCTCTGGCTAAAATTTGTTGATAAGTAGCAATTCCACCAAAATTTGTTTCTTCTGGATACTCTTCATGAACAAGACAAATTCTCATATGATCACCTCCTAAAATCACAAAAAAATAGTGACTAATAAACTCTGAACAATTTATTTGTCACTATTTCTATATTTAAAAAAGAGGAGTATAAGTCATCATGTTTAAACTTTTTATCTTCTCGAACAACAAAACGTGACATTGTCTTATAAAAAAGTTTTACCATGATATTCCCTTCTTTCATGTCCATTTAAAGTAAATCCTACATTTTATTTTTTTGAAAGTCAAGTTTTTTTTAATTTTTTTATATTTTTTAACGAATTCTAAAAAAATTGCTCTACTTAAGCAAGTAAAACAGTTTCAAAAATTTAATCTGATAATTTAACGGACAAAGTAGCTTGGCTATACCCCTTAAATTAATTCAAGAACCGCTTTGAATCCATCAATAGGTTTCTACTTTCCTAGTACTATTTTATGAGAAAGTAGAAAACCTGCATAGGGAAGGAAACTACTTACCTATCTAAAAAACATACAAAAAGGACCTATCAAAGGTCCTTTCAAAACGAAAGTCAAAATTACTTAACTTCAACTTCAGCTCCAGCTTCTTCAAGCTTAGCTTTAATAT
>CANPXY010000058.1 GCA_947587115.1 uncultured Bacilli bacterium | reverse complement strand
TTGTTATATTTTTCAAATTTATTATAACATTGGTCTTTCTTTTTTTGTGTCCTCCCCCAAATAATTTTACACTATCAGATGGATAATACTTTTGACCAAAAAGCAAACATATGATATACTGTCAATAGAATTATTTTTCTATGAAAGAGCCTAGTAGGAATGATAGAAATAAAAAGAGACCTTGTGCCTGGTGTAAACAAGGATTTCTATAAGACTGAATTACAACTCTTGAGAAAAATCGTTGCTGGCGTTAACAGAAGAGTGCATAAACATTATGAAATAAGGTGGTACCGCGGGTTTATCCGTCCTTATGTCATGGTGTTTTTTTACTTTAAGGAGGAACATATGATCAATCAATATTTAGATGCGACAAATTTAAAACCGACTGCTACAATCGAAGAGATCACAAACTTGTGTGAAGAGGCCAAAGAAAATCACTACATGGCAGTCTGCATTCATCCCTACTATATTGCGTTAGCCAAAGACTTGCTCAAAGATAGCACGGTTCAAATCTGTACAGTGATCGGCTTTCCCTTGGGAATGAATACGATTGAAACTAAAGAATTTGAAGCCATTCAAGCAGTGTCTTTAGGAGCCGATGAAATTGACATGATGATCAATCTTGGAGCCATCAAAGATCAGGAATATGAGTACGTCAAAAAAGAAATAGAGACCATTCGTGATTCGATTGGTGGTAAAGTGTTGAAAGTCATCATTGAAACATGTTACTTAACAAAAGAAGAAATAATTAAAATGACTGAAATCTGTAACGAAACGTATGTCAATTTTATTAAAACTTCTACAGGTTTTGGACCCAGTGGTGCCAAGGTAGAGGATGTTCGTCTGATGAAAGAACATAAAAACGATCTTCTTGAAATCAAAGCCAGTGGAGGCATTCGAACTTATGAAGAGGCTCAGGCGATGCTGGATGCTGGTGCTACCAGATTAGGAGTCAGTAAAGCTTTAGAAATTGTGAAAGGAGAACAGAAATGACAATCTTTGAAGAATTAAAATGGAGAGGCTTGATCAATGATATATCCAGCCCTGATCTTGAAGAAAAATTAAATAAAGGAGGATTGACGTTTTATATTGGAACCGATCCGACTGCTGACAGTTTACATATTGGGCACTTTTCTTCCTTCTTGATATCAAAACGTCTTAAAGATGCAGGACATCATCCTATATTATTAGTAGGTGGTGCGACCGGAATGATTGGAGATCCCAAACCGACCAGTGAACGTCCGATGATTACCAAAGAAGAAGTGGACAAGAATTTTGCCTGCCTCAAGGAACAAGCGGAGCGACTTTTTGGTTGCGAAGTAGTCAACAACTACGATTGGACCAAAGGAATCAATTGCCTTGACTTTTTAAGAGATTACGGAAAATATTTCAATATCAATTATATGTTAGGAAAAGATATTGTTCGCAGAAGATTAGATACCGGAATTACTTATACAGAATTTTCTTATATGATTTTACAAGCCCTCGACTTCCTTCATCTATATGAGACCAGAAACTGTACACTGCAAGTGGCTGGCCAAGACCAATGGGGAAATATTACGGCAGGAATTGATTTGATCCGCAAAAAGACAGGACAAGAATGTTACGGTTTTACGATGCCGCTCCTTACCAAGGCCGATGGTACAAAGTTTGGGAAAAGTGATGGCGGAGCACTTTGGCTCGATCCTAATAAAACGTCTCCTTATGAACTTTATCAATTTTTAGTAAAAGTGGAAGATACCAAAGTTATTGATTATCTTAAGTTTTTGACGTTTTTATCTAAAGAAGAGATTACAAAACTAGAAGAATCCAACCAACTAGAGCCCGAAAAGAGACTAGCCCATAAGGCTTTAGCCAAAGAAGTCGTGACGTTTATTCACGGAGAAGAAGCTTTTAAAGAGGCCGAAAAAATCAGTGAAATTCTATTCCAAGGAGCGATTGGCTCTCTCACATCTAAGCAAATTGAACAAGTTTTCAAAGGATTACCAGTTTATAAAGTAAACAAAGGAGAAACGATCGTTGATTTATTGGTTCAAAATCAAATATGTAGTAGTAAAAGAGAAGCCAGAGAACTGATTGGCAATCAATCGATTCAACTTAATGGCAATAAAGTTCAAGATCCTAATCTTGTGATTACGAAAGATCTTGCCATCGAACAAAAATATATCATTATTCGTCGAGGTAAGACCAAATACTATATGCTATCTTTCGAAATTTAAGAAAGATTGCTCTTTTTCCCTATCTTGAAAAAAAGAGTCAAAAATGTTACGATAATAAAAGAAAAAAAGAGGTGTAGACATGAAAGCAAAAACAAAAAAGAAACTAAATTATGATTTAATAAAAAAGGTCATTAAAATTACAGCAATCATCTGTGTATCCATCATCGTAATTGAAGTTATGTATCTTATTTTTGCATACTGGAGAAATGAATCTAAAAATACGTATTACAATGTGGTCAATGCAATAGAAAAAGTCGATGATGGCTACGTGGTCGTAGGAAATAGTGATTTTAAGCACAGTAAAGGCAACAGTTATACGAAAGGATACACCAAAGGCAAATTGGCACTCTATACTGAAGACCATCAATTACTTTGGGAGAAGAAGTATGAAAAAGGTTATAATACCACGTTCAATGATGTCGCTGTAGTAGAGGATGGCTACATTGCTGTAGGTAGTGGCCAAATGAGTGAAGAACAGGCCCAAGATGAAGTCAATGATGCAATCATCGTCAAATTTGATAAAGAAGGAAACGTAGTATTTGAAAATCAATTTCAGATACTAGGAGATTCCAAATTTACCAAGGTCAAAGTAGTTGAAAGTGGCATCTACGTTGTTGGTCAGAGTATTCTAGAGCCAATGGTTTTAGGACTTCAAACGAACGGTGGCGGCGTACTAGTAAAATATGACTTTGAAGGAAAAGAAATTTTCCACAGCAATTTTGGTGGCGGAAAATCAGGACTATTCAATGACTTTGTAATTTCTTCAGATGGCATTTACGTTGTAGGAAAAGACGCTACCAATACAGGTTTAATCGTTAAATACACGATGGATGGCGACCGCGAATGGATCAGAAACTATAGTTATACAGATACATTAGGATTTAGCTCTGTTATTGAGTATAATGGAGAGCTCTATATTGTCGGATCAACGAAAGTCAAAGAAGATAAAGACGACTATGACATCGATGGCTTGTTAGTAAAATATGATAAGACCGGAAGATTATTGATGGAAAAGAAGTTTACCGTAAACGAGCGTGTTGAAGATGAGAATAAAGTCATTGATACTAGTGTATCGATGGATCGTTTCAACGATCTAGTGATCGATCAAGATCAAAATCTTGTCATTGTAGGGCAAACTACAGTGAAAGATGTGAAAGAATCTACCAAAAACCTCAATGTTTTCCGTTATAATGGCTTGTTCTTAAAATATAGTCTCGATGGCGAATTATTAGAGCACAAAGAGTTGGGCGGTTCACGAGATGATTATTTATCAGAGATCATGTTAGAAGATGACCATTACTTAATAGTAGGAACCTCAAATTCCAAAGATCAAGATCTAAAACAGACGGGTGGCAACGGAAAAGATTATAAACCATGGATCATCAATGCGGATAAAGAGGGGAATATTATCAAATAAAAGCATTAGTGCTTTTTTTTGTGAGATGCAGGCGATTAAAAAACTAGTTCCCCCAAAAGAAAGATATCGATATTATAGATAGAATTTTAAGAGAATATATCACAAAAAAAGAACCATTTTTGGTTCTTTTATCTGTTATAGAATTCGACGATCATTGATTCATTGATATCTGCATTTAATTCGTTACGTTCAGGCATTCTTACATAAGTTCCTTCTAGTTTGTTTTCATCAAATGTAACAAATTCCACACGTTTGGTAACTTTTTCTAAAGCAGCTTTGACAGCTTTATGATCTTTAGAGTTTTCTTTCAATGAAATCTTAGATCCAACTTTGACACGATAAGATGGGATATCTACTTTCTTTCCATCAACTAAGATGTGACCGTGATTGACAAGTTGTCTTGCACCACGACGTGTCGTAGCAAATCCCATGCGGTATACCAAGTTGTCTAAGCGAGATTCCAATAATTTTAAGAAATCTTCACCATGAATTCCTTTAAGTTTTCCAGCTTCTTCGAAAGTTTTTCTAAATTGTCTTTCGCTAAGTCCATACATGAAACGTACTTTTTGTTTTTCCTTTAACTGTACTCCGTAGTTAGAAGGTTTTCCCTTACGAGCGTTTCCATGTTGTCCTGGACCATAAGGACGTCTTGCTAATTCTTTCCCTGTTTCACTAATAGAAAAGCCAACACGACGTGCCTTTTTATAACTAGGACCTGTGTATCTTGACATAAAACTTCTCCTTTCCTATATTCTACAATGCTCTTAAAATGATTATTTGGTCGTAAATAAGGGAGTTTCCCTTCGCCTTACAGCAGCGGTTACTTTAACCCTGAAAACACGTTTACTTACTCCAAATACGCTGTTTCAAGTGAATTGCAGTATTAATTATATATAAAATTATATGTTTCGTCAAGCAATTCTTGTTATTTTTAATAGAGAAACGGTTATTTTTGGAAATGAAAAGAAAAGAATAGTAAATTAGAATAACTTGTGTTAAAATATAGTTAAGATAGAAGGTGTTGACTATGCCAATTCAGACTTTAGTAATTATCACGTTCTTTTTGATTGCAATCATCTTGGTTGTAGTCGTCTTAATCACGATCGAGAAAAAAGAAGTTAAACGTTATAAAGAAGAACTTGAAAAGTTAGATCGCGAGAAAAATTTGATTGTCAGTACTCCGATTATATCCGAACTTGCCAAAGTGGAGCCGATTATTAAGAATGATAAAATGGAAGAAAAATACAAAAACTGGCAACAACGTTTTGAATCGATCAAAGAAACCAGAATTGCGAAGTTAAATGACATGCTCATCAATCTCGACACTTATCGTGAGCAAAAAGATTATAAGAACTATCGTCATTATATAGCGAAGACCGAACTTGAATTATACAAGGTCAAAGAGTCGACAGATCATCTGTTAGAAGAGATTAAAGAAGTTACTTTAAGTGAAGAAAAGTATCGTAATATTGTCACGAAGTTAAAAAACAAATATCGTGAGTTGAATACAGAATATCAAAACCATAAAGAAGAGTATCAAGATGTGCAAGAGGTCATCGAGTTACAATTTGAAAATATTGAGAAACGTTTTATGGACTTTGAGACAGTGATGGAAAACAACGAATATAATGAAGTGGTCCATGTGGTCAAAGCCTTAGATACGATGATCGATCATATGTCGATTGTAATTGATGAAGTGCCCAATCTTTTATTGCTTGCCAATCAATTAATTCCTAAGAGAATGGAACAAGTAGAAGAGATCTATAAAGAGATGCGGGAGAAAGAATATCCTCTTGCTTATTTGAACATCGAGTATAACCTCGAAGAGACGACCAAGAACGTCAAGATGATCTTAGACAGAATCAAAGTCCTCAACTTGGAAGATTGTATGTTTGAACTCAAGACGATGCTCGACTATCTAGATTCTTTGTTCAACGATTTTGAAAAAGAACGTTTGAGTCGTAAAGTATATGATGAAATCGAAAAGAGTTTACATACCAAGCTTAAAAAGATCAATAAAGTTGTTAAAGATATTTATGACCAGATGGACGATATTAAGAATATGTACAATTTAACAGATGAAGATGTCAAAATTATCGATGATACCAATTTGACGCTCAAAAAAATCAATCAAGATTACAAAGATGTTCTTCGCGATGTGAAAGAGCAAAAAATTCCTTATTCTAAATCTCATAGTGAGGTTGAGCAATTGACGATTCGTCTTAAAGAACTCGAGGAAGAACTCGATCATTCTCTAAAATCACTCGGTAGCATGTACGATGATGAAATGCGTGCTAGAGAACAGTTGGATGAAATTCAAGACTTACTAAAACAATGTAAGGTAAAAATGCGCGGCTACAAATTGCCGATTATTACAGATAATTATTTTGTGCAGTTATCTGAAGCAAACGAAGGAATCTTGGAGATCATCAAAGAGTTAGAAAAGAAACCGATCACCATTAAAACCCTGAATACCAGAGTCGATACCGCCCGCGATTTAGTGTTGAAACTTTATAATACCACCAATGAGATGATCAAGACTGCGCAACTTGCAGAAATGGCGATTGTCTATGGCAATCGTTATCGAGATGTTACCAATAAAGAAGTAGATCTTGGCCTTGATCAAGCAGAGTTGTTGTTTTTTAAAGGAAACTATAAAGGAGCCTTAGAGACGAGTATTCGAACCATCGATCTCGTGGAACCAGGGATTTATCAAAAACTGTTAGGTGTCTATGGGAAATAAAAAGAAAAAGGGAAATCGTGGGTTTAGTGCGATACAGTTCTTCTTCGTCGTGATCATTGCGGGAATCGTGGTAATTGTTATTACGAAGATTGTTTTTGATGCCGACTTGAGAAGAAGATGGGGCGTAATGGCGTATGATGCCACGCTATTTGGTTACAATGCCGTCAACATTCAAGATGAAGAGCGCGATCACATGTATTTGCAAGAGTTTGTGGATCAAGAACTCTTTAGTGAAATTAAAAATCCTTTTATAGAAAGTGATGAATATTGTCATCCCTATCATTCTTTCGTCACCTATGAAGGAGACAAAAAATATGTAACTTTGGAGTGTGGCAACTATTTAGTAGATCGCTTAAGTATTGTTCAAGAACATGTGATGATCTACGAATTATCTGAATGGACAACGACCTCGCTCAAAGAAACTAAAAATAATCAAGTGGAAGCCAAGACACTCTATTACATTCCAGAAAATAACGATATCTATTTAAGGGAGCCCCAGACGTCAGAAGTGTTCTTGCTCATCTTTAATAAAATGTATCAGACTTCCTACCGTCGTATAGATGAAATTCCAGAAGATTACAAGGTTGAAAAGCAAGTATTTTATCGAACGAAAACTTTAGTTTATGAGACAAAAAATAAGTAGATAAATGCTTGTTTTTTTGTTATAATAAAACCGTTTGGAAGTGATTAGATGATCTATTTAGACTATAGTGCGACAACGCCCGTGAAAGAAGAAGTTTTAGATGCTTTTTGTAAAGCCACGAAAGATTATATCGGAAATGCCAACGCTCTTCATAAATTGGGGCTTGAAAGTAAGCAGTTGATGGAACAAGCCACTTTGCAAGTGGCGGATCTTTTGCATGTAAAAAAAGAAGAAGTGATCTTTACTTCTTCCGCCAGTGAAGCCAATAATATGGCCATAATAGGGACCGTCGAAGCTTATCCATATCGTCCAAAGCATTTAGTTACAACCAAGCTTGAACATTCAAGTGTTCTAGAGACGATGAAGTATCTAGAAGAAAAAGGTTATAAAGTGGACTATGTGCATATCCTAGAAGATGGGCATATTGATCTCGAGGATTTAAAACGTCTTTTAGAAGAAGATCCATTGTTAGTAAGTATTGGACTAGTGAATAGTGAAGTGGGAATAATTCAAGATATGCCTTCCATTGTCAAATTGCTAGAAAAGCATCCTCGAACTTTACTGCATGTCGACGGAACACAAGC
>CANPXY010000057.1 GCA_947587115.1 uncultured Bacilli bacterium | reverse complement strand
TCCGAGGTGTCAAAAACTTCTACCTTACTATCGCTAAGAGACTTGATAAAAGTTTTTTCCAGCCATTCCGACACATTGACTTTCTCGCCAATTACTTTTTCCAGTAATTTGACAATGTCTTCGACCCCTTTAGCCACGTCAAATAAAGTCACGGTAACGGTGGCGTCTCCTCCGTGTACTTTGAAAAAAGATGAGGGTTTTATCTCACTTTCAATAGAGTATGTGGAAAACATCTTTAACCCTGCGGGGTGATTGTATTCCACTAGGTCTTGATAGTCTTTTAAGGGGTTATCCGCTTCCACATCGTAAGAAAATTGCTGATAATAATCATTATCTTCTAGGCGAACGTCAATATTGTCCAAGGTGTCAAGATCGTTTTCCCAAACACCTACGTTTTTACAGACTTTGGCGTATTGCAACTCGATTAGCAAATCCCAATCGGGATTATAAATTTCGCCACGAAATTGCGGGCTTTTACGAATAATTTTACTTGCTAATTCAGGCAGGTGGTCTCCGTATTGGATAATTTCCATGGAAATAACTTTACCTAATTCATCTACGTTTGTCACACGGGCAATCAAAGGCTTATTGATGGAATACTCAACGGGAATACCTGCGTCATTGATGATCGTGATGGTTTTATCAGTATCGTCTCTTGAAAATTCCTTGTATAGACGCCACTCATCGGTGTCTTTGGCGGTAATGACTTGCCCAATTTGCCATTTCTCGCCTCCTTCCAAGACTTTAATAGATTCGATTCCTGTTGTGACATAGCCTCGATAGATGACGATTTCAGAACCGTTTTCATCGACACCGACCACATTAACTTCTTGGTCGATTTCCACATCTATATCGCTGGACAAATATAGACGCATAAAAGGCGTGATAATTCTGTTGCCAAATCTGCCATAGGTGCAAGTACCTTTATCACTTCTAAAGACGACTCCGCCAGTTTTTTCGTCAATTTTCCACTTTCCTAATTCAGGATTTTCATCACGACTCCAAAACTGATAATCAGGTTTTGTGGGCTGTGGAGTCTTGTATAACCATTCGCCATAGTCTGCAATATCCCCATCGGGAAACTCAAGTTTAAAGGCATCTTCATCGTAGTTTTCCGAGACTTTTCCGAAAATTTCGATTTTATTGCAATCATATTCACTATAAGATTTTTCCGATCCAATCGTCCTGATAAGTCGGATTCTCGAAAAATTAATTGGCACAGCTTGCCAATATTCTTCATCACTTCTTACGGTTATAACCGTTGATTGCGAGTACTTCGCATTATCCAGTTTAAGGACATTGTCCCACGGATATTTGACTTCAGTGTCAATTCCTCTTAAAGATTTGATAAGGTAGGTTAACCCTTTGGCAGTACCTTTAGCCTTGTAGATGTCGGTAATATGCCTTAATATTAAGGCGACATTTTCCGTTTTATTTGAAAAAAGATTTTTCGTGTCCAGTAGTTTTATGAAGTGGTCGATAAAAATCGAGGGCAAGGTGCTGATACCTGAAATAGTGGCGGTGTCTTTTTCTCTTTCCTTATCGTCTTTTCTGACTATTTCAATTTCCGAGCCATTGGAAAATCTTTCTCCCTCTCTTAGGTATCGGATAATGAACTTTTCTTGAGTTCTATCGTAACCTACCACTTCGGCAAGGGATTTTCCATCGCTGATACGGTTGCCGACAAAAAATTCAGGCAATTTATCCGTATCGGTTAAAGACAGGGCATCACACTGCGTGTCGATATTTTGAATTTCCCTCCAATCGACAAATCCAACGGTTTGTAACCATCTGTAGTAGTATTCAATGAATTTACAGAAAATCGGATGCGACTCCCTGATGTGCGAGGGAATTTGTCTTTGAAGTAAATGGTAAATGGAAATAGCCATCTTTTTACTAAAAATCTTTTTAAACTTGTTTTACGGAAAAAGGTCGAAAAAATTTATCGACATGGATTAACATGGTAATTATTTTTCTGAATAAAACGATAAAAATAAAGAAAAAGAGTCAAGAACTTTAACGGTTTCTTGACTCTTTTTTATTGGGAGGTGGCTAGTTAGTAGAAAGTTCTTTTAACTCATAGTGACCAAAGATTTCTATTAATAGAGATGTAGTCAAAATGGCTACTGGAAATTGCCACCATGAATTTATTATTAAGGAGATTATAAGCCACACTCCCCCAAGTAAACTGATAATTGCATAAAACTTACTAAGAAACAAAATGGTTTTATTGCTATTCATGGGATTAAAATCTCATCGTGTCAATGATAAACATGATTAGAATAACCGTGAAAATTGCTACCACCGTATTCATGACTTTCTCCTAACGATTGTTGACAATTGACTCGCTTACCCATCCAACAAGAGTTAAAATGACAAGGCTTAGTAAAGAGGAGGCAATTCCGCAGGAAATTAACGAAAAACGTCCCGAATATAACCCCTCACATATTGAGAAAACCCCTAGTAAGCAAATAAGTGTGAGAATTATGGTAAGCATAACCATCGGTAAAAGTCTATCATTAGTCCAAAATTCTCTTTTGGTCAAGGGTTTTAAATTCTCTAACATTTTTAATCTCCTATTTTAAACTTTCTATGGTTATTATTCTACCACAATTTTTTGGTTTGTCAAGGGAAAATTCATTAGAACTTTCCCTAATAGATGTTTTTAGCGATTGTATACCAAATTATAAAGAAAGTCTTTTATGAAATTGGCGTAATTTCGATCAAAATTAGTTACTGACATTTTTCCTGATGCGGTTTTTGGATCGTAATTTGTGAAGGCTATATGAAACTGATTTCCTTGATCTTGAAATTCAAAATTTATTGTGTCACAATATCGACAAGTTTCATCGTCTTTACATGCAATTGATAAATAATGTTCAGTACCTCCCAAAAAGTCAAGGAGGCGTAGTAACACATCTTTTCCCTCAATTGGGAAAAGACAAGTTGAATGATGATCCATTAGAGTAAACCCATCTTTATTAATGATTAAAGTTTCTTCAAATTTTGTTTCGTGGTGATAGACACGAAGTTGAAAATTTACTTTATCATTACGATTATCAATGTGAATGGTAATGTCATCTTTATTGAGTGTATGTACCGTCATGATTTAATCTCCTTTTTAAGTAACTTTTCTAACTTTCTATGAAAATCATTATACCAAAGATTTTATAGAAGTCAAGAGATTTTTTATTAGAACTTTCCCTAATGGATATTAGGATTTTCCCCAATTGACTTTGAAATAAATTTGTTTTTAACTTACTGGATTATTTTTTTATAAAACCCTTATGGATATTGATTTTGAGAGTCTTTTAGCCACGGAAAAAGAATCCAAGGAATTGGAAAAGAAAAGCGGATTCACTTCCGTTCTTAAGAACGCAATTCCAAAAAACGCCTCATCAACCCCCTGGTTATTCAATGGTGTTGAAATTTCCGATATTCCCGATAAGTTCAAAGATCATGTCTCTTTTGTTTACCTCATCACCAACAAGGTCAATAAAAAGCGTTATGTGGGGTTTAAAAGTTTTATTTCAAAGATTCGGAAAATTGTCTCTCAAAAAAAGAAAACTGTCTACGTTGAATCCGATTGGAAAGATTATTACGGAAGTAGCCATGAGTTGCTATCAGATGTAGGAAAATATGGAAAGGGCTCTTTTATTCGGGAAATAGTCGCTTTTACGTATTCAAAACCACTTGGAAAGTATTATGAAATCCTGGAGCAACTCAATAGAGGAGTTCTAACGGGAAACGCCGACAAATACTATAATGGTATTATTAATGTCAGGCTTAATAAAACTCACTTAAAAGACTTTGATAAAATTGTAAGAGCCAATAGACTTCTAGGAGATGAAATCTGTGGGGATTAGCTTTGCACCACTCTTTGGAGATCACTTTCCAGTAAGTCAATCGCTTGTTTATTGAGTTCTTTAATGGTGGGAAGGCTTAATTTTTCAAATTCTTCTTTTGTGATCAATACGTTAAAAGATGTTTTGAAAATTTCGTGCGTGATATTGTTTAACCCTAGGTAAAAGTCAAAAGCACCTTGACGAGTCGAAATCGAGTCATTCCAACGAGAAAGATAGGCAATAAGAGTTTTTACGGATTCGATAGATTTGTTGACATTTTTATAGTGCAAATAGATGGCAAAACCCGTTACTGCAATAGTGGTAAACATCAATAGGACAATTACCGTTCCGATAAAAAGATGAAAAAGATGCTCGTTTTCAAATCCTAGCATAAACTCGTTTTCTAGTAAATAAAGGGTTAAACTCTTAAACTCTTATTTTAGTCAGGATGCCTTCTCAAACACGTTATTCGGATTTTGACTTGGATTTTACGTTAAACCCGGTTACACGGGATATTGCCAAAAAAAACGATAAAAACGCCATTCGTCAAGCTATTAAGAATCTTGTGCTAATGCGAAAGTATGATATTCCCTTTCGCCCGAAGGTTTCTTCACAAATTCCTGAGAGTCTTTTTGACAATATTACAGGGGCAACTGCCAACATTCTTAAACGTGCGGTAACATATACGCTGGAAAATTTTGAACCAAGAATTAACGTGAATAACGTGGATATTGCCACCAACGATGACATCAATAGCGTTACCATAACCGTGGAATATACGATTAACAATACGGGGCAGACCGATCAATACTCTTTTAATGTGGTAAGAACCCGATAGGAAAAAATTGCAATGAGTGAAATTCTTGATAAACCTAATGCCATTAATTTCGATACCTCAAAAGTAGATTTTGACGGTATTGTACAAAACCTTAAAAGCTACCTTTCCTATCAAACCGAGTTTAAAGACTATGACTTTGAGGGAAGTGGGTTATCCACATTGATCAATCTTTTAGCCTACAATACTCATTACAATGTCGTCTACGACAATTTTGCGTTAAATGAGGCTTTTTTAGATTCGGCTTATAAAAGAGAAAGTGTCTCCAGTCACGCCTCTTTAATCAATTATGTACCTAGAAGTTCAAAAGCCTCTTGTGCAATGGTTGATGTCGTTATCTACGAGGGTTCTTTAGAAGACGATAACACCGAGTCTATTCACGTATTACCTGCTTATACCGCTTTTTCCACACTTATCAATAACAATAGTGTAGTTTTTTGTAACGACTCAGATGTCACTTTCACTAAAGATGGAAACCGTTATGTGGCTAAGGATGTGAGAATCCGCCACGGATCGTATGTTACTTTGGAAAGGACCTACAACGGAAACGCCACTCAGTGCTTTACCATTCCTGCGGAATTTGTCGATATATCGACTCTAAGGGTGCAAGTACTTCATAACGGCGAGTTACGAGCCTTTGAAAGAGCCAACAATGTGATGGACACAGATGAAAATTCCAAAGTCTATTATCTTTCCGTGGACTCTTTAGGGCGTTATCAAGTACAATTCGGAAGTGGGTTTGTCGGATTTTCTTTAACGGCTGGTGATACGGTTTTCTTAACCTATTTGGTGACAGGAAGTACCCCAAGCGACTGTAACGGTGCGTCAATATTTGTCTTAAATGGTGCAAATCCGATTTCCCTAGGATTTTCAAAAAACGCTAGCGTCTCTACAATTACGACATCAGTAGCCACTGGAGGAGAAGAGCGTGAATCAACAGAGTCCATTAGATTTTTAGCCCCACGGGTTTTCACGACTCAAAATCGTTGTATCACAGAAGAGGATTTCGAGTATACCTTAAGGCACGAATTTAGCAATATTCGGGATATTAAAGTGATTGGAGGGCAAAAATTAACCCCCCCTCAATACGGAAAAGTCTTTATATCGGTTATTCCTAAAGATGGATTGACATTAACAAAAAGTGAAAAAACGCAAATTGAGGAAATTTTAAAAGAAAAGCAACATTTAACCACTTTAATTGATTTTATTGATCCACAATATTTGTATGTGAATATCAACTCTACGGTTCATTATTCAAGCCGTAAAACCAATTTAACCAATGCCGATATTATATCGAGGGTTTCCAGTACCATTGTTTCGATGTTTGAGGAAAACACCACAGAAGGAACGAAAAGGCTTTTAAGATACTCGGAATTAGTAAGATTAATTGACAAAGTAGATAAAGGGATCAATTCAAATACCACCACTATTCGGCTAATGATGCAAATAGCTCCCTCCCTTGGGGTAATTGATGATTATACTTTAAATGTGGGAAATAAAATCTATAAACCTACGAGTTCTTCTCAAAGTGTGGTTTCCACAGGGTTTTACTGTACGGCAATGCCTAATGCGTTATGCTTTATAGATGATGATCCGACTGATAACTCTTTGACTCTTTACTATTACAACGACAATGACGTGAGAGTCAATGCAAGGAAAATAGGTTCTATTGATTATGAAAATGGAATCATCTCTATTGAGGGGTTGTGTGTTACCAGCGTCCCCAATAGAGGAAATATCTCAATAACCATTAATCCTTTATCTAATGATGTTGTTGCAGATCAAAATCAGTTTATGCTTTTGAATACAAGCGAATTACTGGTTACCACGATTGATGACGATGTGGGTACTCAATACTCGCAGACTTCTTCAAAATAAGAAAGGAGAAAATATGCCAAATCCATCAGCTAAAGTCGGTTCAATGAGTGCTGGGATTGATGGACCAGCCACCATTGTCGTTCAAGGGGCAACGACAGTGATGGTCGGAGGAGTCGCCATGAGTCGAGTAGGAGACGCTCTTATTCCACATAAAAGGCATGGTTCTAAAAGAGTCCATGATCGAGTGATTTCCAGTGGATCGGGGACGGTTTTTGCGGAAAATAAACCCGTGGCTTTTGTCACAAGTTCTTGCTCTTGCGGAGATATGATTGCCACGGGGGAAAATACTGTAATAGTAGGAGAGTGAAAAAAGAACCCTTTTAAAAAAGTATTGCACCGCCTTATGGCTTATGGGTTAAAGACGTGATTTTTTCAAGATCACCAAGTACTTCACTAATTTCATCAACTTCCATTGAAGCTCTATAAACTTCTGTGTCCAAATTAATTTTCTTTACTTCTAGTAAAAGAACTTCTTTCTCAACTTCAAAATTTCCAGCTTTATAGTCTGACGAATTTTTAAGCTCTTTAATTTTGTTTTCGATTGTTGATAGTTTTTGACTAAAATCATTCCCTATTTTAGTTTTATACTTGACAAAGCGTTTGAGAGCATCAATAACATCTGCTAATCTTTTTGCATCCATCTTTTTTTCGAACTCAGTCCCAATTTTATTATAACTATCAGTTGCCATTATTAAACACCTTATATTTCTAACTTTCTATTGATATTTATTCTAGCACGTTTTTAAAAGCTGTTAAGTAAAATCTCTTAGGACCTCCCCTAAGAGCTACTAGAATTTTCCCTTAATCAACGAATTTTATTTTACTTGGAATTTCTTTTTTAACTTGCTTTTTGACTTTCTTTCGGATTTCTTTAGGCAATTGATCAATTAGATAATAGCGTATTCCAGAAATTAAATAAAATTCACTATTGTTTTCATCAAATACGTTTTGCGTATTTTCCCACATAATTTCACCGACTCGATTTCTTTCTTTTGTTAAAAGCCGATAAAGATAAATGAGCTCATCTTGATAAAGTGACAATGGAATAATTTCGGGATAATTGCTAACGGGTCTTTCACGCATTTTTAATCTCCTAGTAGAATAATTTTTTATAATCCCGATTCTAACACATCAAAACACGATTGTCAAGAAAAAAAAAAAAAA
>CANPXY010000056.1 GCA_947587115.1 uncultured Bacilli bacterium | reverse complement strand
CCTGGAGCAAAGGATGAAACCGGACGATAGCCGTCACTCACGGTACTGCCAGGCAAATCAAATAAATGTTTCGTCACTAAAACCGATTGTACACAGAGTGGTCCTAGCGCATCGGGGGTCGATTTCTCATTCCCCAAACCGACGATCATACAAGTATCTTCTTCTTTAATCTCGTGTTTTGAAAGAAGATCCTTTAGACAAGTGACAAATACATCCTCGACTTTTTTACGATTATCTTTATCTGTCACGTCTTCAAAGGTAATCGTCGTGTACCAGCCCGCTTTCTTGCCACTTTCCTGCTCCCCTATTTTATCAATCTGGATCTCTTCTACTTGAATGTCATCGATCGTTTTCTGATTGATCAAAATGCCTCGTTTTTCTTTTAAACGCGCCAACGTTTCAACGATCAAATCGGTACGAATTTTGTAATTTTTTAAGTCAATTTCATGATTCACGCTATCACCTAGTTATAATATCTGCAAAAATTACCAATTTTATTTGCTTTTTTTATGAAACTTTGTTAAAATGAATATGTTTAAAGAGAGGTGAAGAAGATGCCAAATATTAAAAGCGCCAAAAAACGTGTTAAAACAAATGCTAAAAAAGCTGAAATGAATACTGTTGTATCATCACGTATGAAATCCGCAATCAAAAAAGTAGAAAAAGAAGTTAAAGCCGGAAATAAAGAGGCTGCAAATGACAAATTAAAAGATGCTGTAAAGAATATTGACAAGGCTCTAACAAGTGGCTTGATCCATAAAAACAAAGCAGCTCGTCAAAAGTCTAGACTTACAAAGATGAAAAACAATATGGAGTAATCTACTCCTTTTTTTGTGCTTGACAATCGGAAAAAAGAAAAAAGATAAAATTATCTCATCGTCGATTTACAACCCTATCGATCCATGCTAAAATGATACTAGGTGATATACATGAAAAAATACATAATGCTCTCTTTGATGGTGCTACTTTTGATCGTCGCTTATCTTTACCGTGAAGAAATCGTCATTTTTTATGTAGATCATTTTATTCAAGTTGACAAAGAAGTAAAAATGGAAGGCACCAATCAATATGCCCGAGATGAGGATTTTCTCTTTGTGCAATTGACGGATGACTTTCATCCCCTTAGTAAACAAGATCTTTTAAATATTTACTACACCATCATCAATTCTGGAAAAGAACAATTTTCATTTTACTGTCCAGAGGAATATAAAGACTGTATGGCAGACGTCAAAGATCTAGCTAACGATCAGACGATTTTATCACACATCAATAACTTTGTTCATCCTTATAATGGTTTTAAACATATTGAAACTGAATACGATAGCCTTGGTAAAATTACGGTTTATATAGAAAAGAGTTACTCCAAAGAAAAGATCGATGAGATCAACGCCAAAGTAAACAGTATCTATCAATCTGAGATTAAAAGCAGTGATACGAATGAAGATAAGATCAAGAAAATTCATAACTATATCATCAACAACAGCAAGTATGATTCTGATCGAAGTGATTCGAAAATTGTTCAATATGATTCCGATACCGCTTATGGAAATTTGATTCAGGGTTATGGACTATGTGGCGGCTATACAGACAGCATGGCAATTTTCCTCAATTTATTAGGAATTAAAAATTATAAAGTATCTAGTGAAAATCATGTTTGGAATGCCCTTTATCTCGATGGAAAATGGTATCATCTAGATCTTACTTGGGATGATCCAATTACCACGAATGATACAGATATATTGGAATATAACTTTTTCCTAATTGATACAGAGGAACTTAAAGAACTTGAGGGAGAACAACACAACTTCCCTACCGAAATTTACCAAGAACTAAAATAAGAGCAATCGCTCTTATTTTTTGATGTATGTAATTACTTCCTCGATCGTCTTTTGGAAATTGTCTCGATCTACTTCAAACCAAGTGACATCCAACTGGTGACGAAAGAAAGTATATTGTCGTTTGGCATAATGTCGAGAATTCTTTTGTATTTCTTGAATGACCTCTTCTAGCGTCGCTTTTCCTTCTAAATAAGGGAAAAATTCTTTGTATCCGATTCCTGTATGAAGAGCACGTAAAGCACCTTCTTTTTGACTATAGGTCTTGACTTCATCGAGGAGCCCTTCTTGGATCATGCGTAAAACACGAGCATCAATGCTTTCATAAAGTTCCTCGCGGGGCATTGTCAAACCTATAAACAGCGCGGGATATAGTGCTTGATTTCCTTCTGAAGTAATTGGCTCTGCATTTTGATATTTGTTGAGCAGTCGCACTAAACGGCGCCGATTATGGACGTGAATCGTACACGATGGATCATAACGCCGAATTTCATTTAAAAGTTCTTCATTGGAATATTCAGAAAATGAAGCATTGGTTGTTCCTTCTTTAAATTGATAGTTAAAAAGTGCCGCTTTGATATATAGTCCTGTACCACCAACGATGATCACTCGTTTGCCACGTCCTGTAATCTCCTCGATCTTTTTACGGCAATCTCGCTGATAATCGAAGACGGTATACTCGTCATTGACATCGACGATATCAAACAAGTGATGGGGAATTCCTTCCATCTCTTCTTTTTTAACCTTCGCAGTGCCAATATCTAAACCACGATAAACCTGCATGCTATCTCCATTGATGATTTCTGCATTTAAAATTTTAGCTAAGGCGACACTGAGTTTCGTCTTCCCTACTCCAGTAGGTCCAACAATGACGATGATTGGTTCCATCTATTTCCTCCTTCTAAGATCAAAGCTGCTCTAAAATCGAAAGATCTTCTTTTAGTGCGGTTTGATATTCAGACCCTATTTCTATAATAATTTTTTGGAGACGTTTTTCTAATTCGTCAGGGATACATATGAAAAGTTCTGGATAACGTTCAAAAACTTCTTCGTAAAAGTCAATTTGATATTTTTGAAAAAGCTCAATGTTGGTTTTTAAATTGGAAAAATCTGAAACTAAATTTTGGAAGAACTCTTTCCCATAAACTTCGATGACGTGCTCCTGAGCCTTAAGTCCAATACCTAAAGCAATTAATTTTTTTTGCACCTATTTTGTCACCTCAGTTCCATACTGTTTTTTAATTACACTTTTGGTCTTATTAAATATACTATTGAACTTTCCATTCGGCGTGACCATCTCTTCACCCCGATCTTCCAACAACTTCATACGGCGTTCGATCTCTTGTTTTTTCAATTTCAAAATTCCCGAACTGCGGTCTAGAACACTTAAATAGGCATGATTTTGCGCATCTAAAAATTCGATTACTTCTTCGATATGGGCTTTCTTTTGAATGATTAACGTAGGAGATAGTAAGTGTTCTTTACCAATGTCCATCAGATATTGAGAAGTCTCTTCGATGACAGAAGCTTTTTGAAAGAAAACGATGGGTACCAAACATTCGGGATGGGATTCAAAAATTTTTAATCTAGCAATCTCCTCGATTTCTTTGGACGTTCGTCGGAAAACGGTCGGTGTGAGTAATTCTGGATGATCCGCAAAGATTTTTAAATTGGCAATATGTTCAATTTCCTCCGCTTTTTTAGTGAAAATCGAAGGAGTAAGTAAATCTGGGCGATCCGCGAACAACTTAAGTCCGACAATTTTTTCAATTTCCTCTGCTCTTTTATAAAAAACCGTTGGTGTCAGTAATTCTGGATGATCTTTAAATACTTCGAGATGGACAATTTTTTCAACCTCTTCCGCTGTTCTGTGGAAGACCGTCGGTGTCAATAATTCTGGATGGGCATCGAACACTTCCAGTTTAACAAGCTTCTCGATTTCCTCTGCCGTTTGATAAAATGCGGACGGAGTGAGCAACGCAGGATGAGATTCAAAAATTTTAAGATTCACGATGCGTTCTATTTCGCTTGCGGTTTTATAAAATGCAGATGGAGTCAGTAAATCTGGATGGTCTTTTAATACTTTGAGATTAACAATTTTTTCAATCTCTTCGGCAGTTCTTAAAAAAATGGTCGAGGTGAGCAATTCTGGATGCGTATTGAACACTTCCATTTTAACAAGTTCCTCGATTTCTTTCGCCGTTCGTTTAAAAATCATCGGGGTAAGCAATTTTGGATGATCTTCAAAAACTTTCAAATTGCAAATCTTTTGTATTTCGGCAATTGGTCGGGTAAATACGAATGGTGTAAGCAAGTCTTTATGCTGCTCAAAAATTTCTAATCTAGCAATCGCATCAATTTCTTTGGCAGTTTTACGAAAAATGGTAGGAGTCAATAACTCCGGACGGTTTTTAAATAGGTCAAGACGAGCAATCTCTTCAATCTCATCTTGCGTGCAATGAAAAATACTTGGTGACAATAATTGCGGATGTTCCTGAAATAAGCGAAGTTGGACAATGCCCTCAATTTCTTTTGCTGTTTTTCGAAAGGCAGTCGATCTCAACAAGTTGGGATGCTCTTTCCAAAGATCCAAAGCGACAATCTCTTCAATTTCTTCAGCTGTTCGCAAAAATATTGTCGGAGTTAAAAGTTCAGGATAGTCTTGAAATACTTCTAAAGAGAGCAACTTGCCAACCTGATCCGCAGGTTTATTCAACGTCGTTGGAGTTAACATTTCAGGATGTTGATCAAAAAATTTCATTTGTACAATTTTCTCAATATTATTATAATTTCCATATGGAGAAAGGGCTCCTGACAAACATTCAATCAATTTAGCTTTCCCAAATTTTCCTTCAATCAGATCACAAATTTTGCTGAGATCACTACTGTTGGTAGCTAGACAAGATAAGCGATCGATGAACGATGATACTCCTACTCTGTTTTTTAAATAAGTATAATTGTATTTTAAATTTTCAGGTAAAACTGCAAGACAGGAGAGCGCTTTTTCGATCTTTTCAAATGGCACATTCATTTTGGTAAGGTAAAGATAGTTCTCTTCAACCGCCGCTTGGGTAGTACGACAGAGAATTCCTGGACTATTTTCAATTGCTTTTGGTTGAACATGAAGCTGATTGATCAAATAATTTAAAATCTCGTCGGCATTCTGATAATCCATCGCTCTAGTGGCGGTTTGTCCATTTTCCATGAACTGTTGGGCATTGATTCCATACCGTTTTAATAAATTTTCTAACTCTTCTTTTTCAATCATATTCTACCTCACTAATTCATGGCTCTTTTAAACAATTTTTCTAATTCATATTTGGTATAAGTGATGATCGTAGGACGACCGTGTGGACAAGTAAAGGGATTGTCACACTGAGAGAGCGTATCGAGCAAATACTCCATATCTTCTAAACTGATGTGGTCGTTCGCTTTGATCGACATCTTACAGGCCATCGTTGCAGCGGTATGATCTACAAATTTAGCGTAATCAAAATCTTCTGTACCGACGATGATATCTAAGATTTTACGAATGGCTTCTTTTTCATAACCTTTCGGTAACCAAGTAGGATGGCTGCGAAATAACAAGGTATTTCCTCCAAAGTTTTCTACTTCAAAATGTAATTCTTCTAATAGATCCAAATGTTTTTGGATGATGATATATTCCCCTTTTGTAAGTTCGATCGCAAGTGGCACCAACAATTTTTCGACCGCTGGTTGTTTCGTTAAAATTCCTTGGAGCGTCTTTTCATAATTGATTCGTTCAGCGGCGGCGTGTTGGTCGATGATAAACATGCCATCCTCGTTTTCGGCAATAATGTACGTACCATGTACAAGTCCTACAGGATGCATCTTTTTAAGGCGGCGTTCTTTTCTTGGCTCCGCTTCTTCTGGTGCAGCAGAATCAGTTTCATGAACTTCAAAATCCAGTTGGATTTCTTCGATGGCAGGCGAGTCAAGATGCACTTGCTCTTCTCTCTTTGGAAGGGATTCTACTAATTCTTCTTTTGTTCTTGGCGAAGACAAATCCGACTCTTCTCGTACGGTGGCATGTGGTATTAATAGTAATTGTTCTAGTTTTTTAGTGATCAAGGTCTCGATTAATTCTTTTAACTCTGCCATTTTAGAAAATTTGATATCCATCTTAGTTGGATGAATGTTGATATCAATCAAAATGGGATCTACTTCAATATTGAGAATGACAATTGGAAATTTATCGCTTGGAATATAAGTGTGATAACTATCGGTAATGACGCGATTCAATTCATTGTTATGGATGATTCGTCCATTGACAAATGTCACTAGGTGACTGCGATTACTCCTCGCAAGCTCCGGATAACTGATATAGCCCGACACTTCATAATCGTCGTTGGATCCAGAAACTTCGACCATTTTTTTGGTGACATCCAGCCCATAGATCGCATAAATCACTTTGCGTAAATCGCCATCCCCTGCCGTGTTGAGAAGAACTTTGCCATTATTTGACAAAGTGAATTTAATATTGGGGTAAGATAAAGCCATTTTCTCGATATATTCTGTAATGTTGGCTAGTTCGATATATAAATTTTTAAGATATTTTAAACGTACGGGTGTATTGTAAAACAAATTTTGAACGGTGATCGTCGTTCCTTGTTTGAGATCACTGGAAGCAACATCCACTAGCTTTCCACCATCGAGATGAAGTAAAGTTCCAGTAGTGCCATCCGAAGTCTTTAAAGTGACATAAGAGACTGCCGCAATCGATGGAAGCGCTTCGCCACGAAAACCTAAAGAATGAATATGAAATAGATCATCCAAATTTTTAAGTTTGCTTGTAGCGTGTCTTGAAAAAGCCAATATGGCATCTTCCTTCCCCATGCCACAACCATCGTCACTGACTTTGATTTCTTTGACCCCAGAGTCCACAAGTTCCACTTTAATTTCGCTACTACCGGCATCAATGCTATTTTCGACAAGCTCTTTGACGACGTTCATCGTCTTCTCGACAACTTCCCCGGCAGCGATTTTGTTCGCTAAATTTTCATCCATAACTTGGATTGCTTGCATGAGGATCCTTCCCTTCTACTCACAAGATTCTGACTCATAGCGACTACAACGAAGACAAGCTTGGTAGAGCATTTTAAGATTGCTACTGTTCTCTTTGGTTACCACAACATAACCAGAGCAAGCACTTCCTGATTTTTCAGGATCTTCTAAAACGCCACTGTATTGTTCATCGATCAAGTCTGTAAGATCAATTCGAAATGAATCACTTCCAAGGGGAATATACTCTGGATGCTCGATGAGATAATTTTCGGTCGACGTTTTCATATTATCTTCAAATTCTTCATAAGTCTTCTTGCGACTGCTGGTTAAAAAGCGAGTTGTCGCACCGACGGCAATTAAGGATAAGACTCCTAAAATTGTAATTACTGCCAATAATTCCACCATGGTAAAACCTGTATTCTTTTTCATTTCTTTCACCCTTTTTATTATACTATAATTCCTTTAAATATTGGAAGAGATTCAATGCAACATCTTTGTTTAAGACGGTCTGTAACTCTTCTAAAGAAGCTTCTTTCAAACGTTTGAGGGAGCCAAAATGCTTCAAAAGTTCTTTTTTACGTTGTTCTCCAATACCATCAACCACGTCTAATAAACTTGAAAGTGCACCTTTGCTCTTGATCGAACGATGATAACTGATCGCATAACGATGCACTTCTTCTTGCATTCGAGCTAAGAACAAGAATAGATTACTACCTTTGGGCACCTCTAGTACTTGTCCATTTTCATCGATCAGTTGATTGGTCCGGTGATGGTCATCCTTTTTAAGACCAATGATCGGAATGTTCAAATGTAGGGAATCAATGATCTGTTTCGCAACCGCCACTTGGGTCTGCCCACCATCCATGACAATCAAATCTGGCTTGGGCAAATTCTCCATCAACACTTTATAATATCTTCGATAGAGTACTTC
>CANPXY010000055.1 GCA_947587115.1 uncultured Bacilli bacterium | reverse complement strand
ATTTTGGCGTTTGATGATGAGGCCTTTTAGTGCGCCGCCATGTTTAGTGTGCACAATAAAAAAAGAGGGGACAATCAAAACGTAAGGACTGGTATCGACTAAGATGGCAATTTTTCCTTCTAGAAGTGCCATGGCGACACGATCCGGTCGCTCTGTTGTCATGACGGTTGGGAAAAAGTTGTTGGCATCTTCTTCGAGGCGTCCTTTTAAATAGCCACTGTCGATGATTCCGTCGATATTGATCTGGTCTAATTTTTTACTTACTGCTTCTACTAATTTTTCTTCAGCGATGTTTTCCATATACAAAATTCCAACTTTGGTCTTAGTCTGTTTTCCGATCGTTTTTTCTTTCATCCACAGACGTTCACTTTTAATACGGCGGCGGATGAGTCCTAAGTTGGTATTGAAATGTTCGACAAATCCATCTTTTGGTCCCCGAATTGATACTTCACTGTCAGCTTCAGGAATTCCGCGCTTTAAGTTGGCTCTCGTTTCGATGGCCAACGCTTTTTGATTTGGAAAGAGCAAGATGGTAAACCCATTTAACAATTTATCTAGTATGGTATCTTTTCCTTCAATTTCGATTATGTTTCCATCCGGAAGTTTATGATAAAAATAAGAACGTAGATATTCTTTAGAAGACTCCATATCACAGATGTTTCGCAAGATAAAATCATTAATTAATTCACTGTCGCTCAAGACTTCGTTATAGATTAAGTAAACGTTATCTGTACCTACTAAAAGTGGCTTGTAGATAAAGTCACTGCTGCCACCCGTTGCTTTTTGAAGTTGTTTTATTACATCGATCATAATTTCACCTATTTCATCTACAGTTAGTATGAGAAAATGCCAGTTATTTATGTAAAAAAAATAAGATTATGATATAATGGGAACGAAAGGGAAGTAGTGGATATGCAAACTGTAACGATTATCAAACAGGATCATTTTGGTCGTGGGATCGCCTATTTAGATGGAACGTTGGTTTTTGTGGAGCAGGGCTTGCCTCAAGAATTGATCGATATCACGCTCGTTAAAAAGAATAAAAAGTTTTCTCTTGCCAAAATTGAAAAGATCCATCAGGCAAGTAGTGAGCGTGTCCAAGTTCCTTGTCCTTATGCTGCTTCCTGTGGAGGATGCGATTTGCTTCATCAATCGTATGAAGGACAGAAGAAATTTAAGATGAAAAAGATCGAAGAGATCATGCATAAATATGCGCATCTTTCTAAAGAACTATTGCGACCAATTTTAGCAAGTCCACCGTTTCATTATCGCAATAAAGCAACGCTGCATCGACAAGGGAATCATGTTGGATTTTATAAGGACAAGTCCCATGAGGTATGTCCTATTGCAAATTGTCTTTTGGTCGATGATAAAATCAATAGAGTGATGCAAAAACTTTCAGAATGGATGGAAAAGAATCCGGGCTTTGATGAGGCCATGATTCGCATCAGTCCGAAATATAATGAGACGATGATCGCACTTCATGGAACGCAAGATCAGGAACAAGTCCTTGCTTTTTGGCGTGATCAAGTCGATAGTCTTTTCTATAATGGAACTTGTTTATTTGGAACGCCTGTTCTTCATTATGATCTGTTAGGTAAAACATTTTCGGTGGCACCAGCATCTTTTTTCCAAGTGAATTTATTTATGACCGAAGTGCTCTATCAAGTGGTGATCGATATGGTCAAGAGTGTGCATGCTAAAAAAATCCTCGATCTTTACTGTGGAACGGGCACTATTAGTTTGTTGCTCAGTTCCTATGTCGATGAAGTCCTCGGTATTGAAGTTGTTCTGGATGCAGTTGTCGATGCTCGTCGCAACCAAGAAGAAAATCACATTCAAAATGTGCAATTTATCTGTGGAAAGGTGGAGGACCATCTGGATCAAATTACAAAGACAGTTGATACTGTGGTGGTCGATCCACCAAGAAGTGGTCTTGATCCTAGCACGATTCAAAGTATTCTGCAAATGCAGCCGAAGGCGATCGTCTATGTCTCTTGTGATCCGATGACTTTAGCTCGTGATCTTTCTTTACTTCAAAAAATATATGAAGTGAAAGAATTACAACCAGTAGATATGTTTCCTAATACGCATCATGTGGAATGTGTGGCTCTTTTAAAGTTAAAGGAATAAAAAAATAAGTGCAGACCTACTTATTTTCAAGACTGTTGACAAAAAAATTTTGAAAGCAGCCCGAGATTATCAAGTAAAATTGATAATCTTTTTTATATGTATTGACAACTGTATATATTCTGTATATAATGCATATATACAAAAGAGGTGAATTATGGAAATTATAATAAGTAATTCAAATGGTGTTCCGATATATGAACAAATAACAGAGCAAATAAAGGTTAAAATCGTTTCTAATGAGTTAAAAGAAAATGAATTGTTACCCTCTATAAGAACTCTAGCTAAAGATCTTCGTTGTAGTGTCATAACAACGAAAAATGCTTATGAAGAATTAGTAAAAGAAGGTTATGTAAAAAATGTTCCTTCTAAGGGTTTCTACGTTGCCAAAATAAATAAAGAGCTTGTTTTAGAAGAACAATTAAATAAGATAGAAGAACTAATGGATCAGGCGGTTGTTATTGCCAAAATGAATAATATAAATAAAAAAACTCTAAACGAAATGTTAAATATATTGTATGAGGAGAAATAAAAAATGGAAAATGTTTTAGAAATTAAAAATTTATGTAAAAAATATGATAACTTTGAGCTTAAAAATATAACATTCAATTTGCCAAAAGGCATGATTATGGGTTTTATTGGCGAAAATGGTGCTGGAAAGACTACGACCATAAAGGCCATATTAGATATTATTAAATCTTATAGTGGTGAAATTAAAATATTCGGATTAGATAATCGCAAAGATGATAAAGACATCAAAGAAGATATTGGAGTGGTATTAGATGATATGTTCTTTCCCGAAATTCTTACACCAAATGATATCAGTAATACCATGAAAGGCATTTATAAAAATTGGGATTCAAAAATGTTTAATGATTATTTAAAAGAATTTTCTTTATTACCCAATAAACAAATTAAAACCTTTTCCAAAGGAATGAGAAAAAAACTAGAAATAGCAACCGCCTTATCTCATCACCCTAAACTTTTAATATTAGACGAGCCAACCTCTGGACTTGATCCCGTTGCACGTGCAGAAGTTATCGATATATTTCAAAGCTTTATTGAAAAAGATGATTGTTCAATTTTACTTTCTAGTCATATTACTACTGATTTAGAGCATATTGCTGATTATATAATTTTTATAAATAATGGCGAGATTGTTTTATCTAAAACAACAAATGAATTATTAGATAAATACGGAATCGTAAAATGTACCGAAAAAGAATTTAAAACTATAAACAAAAATGATTATGTAAAATACAAAAAAACAAAATATGAATATGAAGTATTGGTTGAAAATAAAAAAGACTTTAAAGCAAAATATAATATTTCAGTGATTGATAAAATCACTTTGGATGATCTTATGGTTTTAATGATTAAGGGGGAAGAATAATGATAGGTTTTATTAAAAAAGATTTAGCCATGATTAAAAGTAATTTTAAATTATTGGGCGTATTGATTGTTGTATATGCAATAATGGGTTTAATGGGAAAAATGGATATATCATTTATCTTACCATTTATGTGTGTAATGATAATGATTTCATC
This sequence comes from uncultured Bacilli bacterium, assembly GCA_947587115.1. GTDB lineage: Bacteria > Bacillota_I > Bacilli_A > RF39 > UBA660 > CANPXY01. The sequence continues at coordinate 4,174 of CANPXY010000055.1, read as the reverse complement.
ATTTAGCTATGATAATTATAACAAATGGGACGCTTATTCCATTTCATTACCTAATGGAAGAAAAAGTAATGTCAAATCTAAATATATAACAACAATTTTAATGACATTTATAGTTTCAGTAATTACAATTATTTTATCCTTTATTATTTCTTATGTTAATACCAAAACGATTAACTATGAACAAATATTAGTAACAATGTTTGGGACAATATTTGGAACATTATTAGTTTTAACTGTCATGTATCCGATTATTTATAAATTTGGTGTTGAAAAAGCAAGAATTGGTATCTTTTTACTTGTATTTGGTATCGTTATTATTGGTAGTTTACTTGCAAATTATTTAGATTTATCAAATGTTTTAAAGTCTTTCGCCTTTTTAGAAGATTATTTAATAATAATTTTAATAATAGTAGCTATTATTATGGTTTATGGATCTTATAAAATATCAGAAAAAATATTTAGTAAAAAAGAATTTTAACAAGAAAGAAATAAGCAAAGTAAAATTAAAATCATATAAAGAAGACATAGAACTTAAACATTCTATGTTTCAGACTGTTGACAAACAAAAAGTTTGAAGACAGTTTTTTTAAATTTTTAAAAACATATTACAGTAAAAATCCACCCTTTTTAAGGGTGAATTTTTATTGTAATTGTGTGATGACAAGATGGCAAGATACAGTCCTTGTACCACCTGCAAGTGGGGTAATCGTTAGTGCCGTTGAGTTTCCCGATGGATTTCTTACAGTTAAAATTGAATCTACGGATGTTGTTTCGATAATTGCCATGCCGATGATTTGACTTGTTCCAGTAGTGCGACCTGCTACTGTGTAATCGAGATCTTCTCCGTTTAAAGTCAAGAGCAGTTGTCCAGCTTCACCCACGCTTACTTGAAATAAAACTTGATAAGTTCCAATCTGCATGAGATTGAATGAACTAGGACCTGTTCTGGCAATAAAATCTCCATTACTAGGACCATCTTGTGGAAAGCTAACGTCTGTTCCTGGGGCAACCGTTACGGCGTTATCTGGAGGCATCAATGCATAGAAGTCGGCATAGTTTAGGGAAGTACCTGCGGGGCCTGCTGGTCCTATAGAACCTTGTGGACCTGTAGGGCCAGGGAGACCTGGCATATAGATATTGTAACAACATGATTGATCTGTATTTGGTTGTTCACAATCTGGTTGTTCATCTTCCGGAGTTTCGCATTTACTACCACAGTGGTAGAAAGAAATAGGTTTTTCCATATTGATTTCACCTCATTTAGCCATATGAAACAGTTACTATATTCTATGTCTTTAGGTGTTTATTGATACAGTGTCTTTAGTATGGTTTTTTCTGCTTTTGATGAGTTGACGGTTTTTGACTGGGACCTTTTTCTTTTCTTTTTTGTCGATTGACAATAGAGGTTGTATTACTTTATACTAGTAATAGATATAATAGAAAGGTTATATCAATAAAAGAAAGAGAGGAGAAAAGAAAAATGAAAAAACTATTTGCTGCATTCCTTGTTGCTATCTGTTTTATGATGATGCCAAGTGTATATGCAGAAAAAACTGATGCTGCTGTCTGTGAAGCCGATGGCTCAGGTGCAACGGCAGGGGTTCCTTGCTATGATTCAGAAAAAAATTACTTCTTTGCAAACGGTGCTTCTATTGTCATTACTGATAGTGAAGAAGCTGACGGAAAGACCCTTATTACTTGGGGTGAAGGAAAAAGTCAACTTGTTCCACAAAACGTTACTGTATTTGGTGGCATGCACAATAACGATACAGAAGTAAGTACCGATATTACTATGAAAAGTGGTAAAGTTCATGGTATCTTTGGTGGAGGTTTGCATAAGAGTAAGGTAAGTACTGCTTCCATCGAAATGACAGGTGGTACAGCTGTATTCATCATGGGTGGTGGAACTGCTGGTTATAAAGAAGATAGCGATAGTGCGAATGATAAACGTACACTAGAAGATGCCCTTGCTGGTACGACTCTTACAACCGTTGGAGATGTTAAGATCACAATCAGCGGTGAAGCAGCACCCACTGACGTGTATGGTGGAGGAGAGTCTTATGCCTATACAGGACATTCTAGCATTACCGTTACCGAGGATTTTGAAGGTTCCATTGACTATGTAACAAGTGGTGGTTCTAACGGTTATACCGAGGATGGTGACGTGTATCTTGCTGGAGGAACAATCAATGTTGTTCAAGCCGTCAACCGTGGTTATATGAAAGATTCTACAGTTATCATCGATGGGGCTACTGTAACTACTGTCTATGCTGCTGCAGCTGGTAATGAAGCTAATACAGGTATTCAAGACAATGCAAGCGTAACGGTTTTAAGTGGTAAAGTAACAAATGTTAACCCAGGATACAATGATGGCGAAGCAATGGAAGGTGCCGTTTTAACTTATGTCGAAGGAACCGTAGATACTATTGATGAAAGTTTAAAGTCTGCTAAAGTTTATGGAGTTATTTTCTGGGTAGAAGATGAACCAGTTCCTGTCATTATTCCTGAAGATTTAGAAGGAGATGACCTTAAAAACTATATCATCGATCAAATCTATAAAACGCTAGAAATTTCTAAAGAAGATTATACAATTAAAGGATTCTATACAACAAAAGACTATACAGATGAATTTGACTTATCAGCTTTGGAACACGGAGACGAAGTCTATGTCAATATCGTGGAAGTAGAAAATCCTGATACTTCTGATATTGACATTCTAGCCATCGGCATTCTTGCAGTTGCTGGTTTCGGTGGTGCAGTTGCATTAAGACGTAAACTTGCTCATCAAAGATAAAAGATTTAAAGGGCGTTTCAAACGTCCTTTTTTGTGCATAAAAAAATCATCTTGACGATGATTTAATTAGTTTTGCATGAAGGACCACTCGACCGAGATTATCAGAAGTACAAGTTGAAAGGGTTAAGATTTTATCTTCAGTACTGACGGTTGTTCCAAAAGCATAGTTGCTTCGTCCTACGATCGTATCGATAAACGATTGGTAAGCTTCGTTGCTAGCAAAATGATTCTGTAAATAATAATTTTCTGGTTCGACTGTATAGACAGAGAATACTTGCCATAAGGTATTTTCTGTCGGAGTAGAGATTTTGACTACGAAGTTATCTTTATTACTTTGCCAAGAGTCGGTCAAGACATTCTTTAGTGAGCCAAACACGGTTTTATCAAGACGTCCATGACCATAGATGATCGTGTTTTTGTTTTTGTTTTTGTTTTCCCATTGATTGCGATAATCTGAGAAGACCCAACCGGCACTGTTTCTACTTTTATCAAAAGCATGGGTCAAATAATATTTATTATCGGTTGTTTGAACGACTGGGTAGTTGATCAAGGTCCCTTCGACTTTGATCCAAGCGACCGTATCACTATTTTTAGCTTGTAACTCTTGGAAATTGACATTGATCATTGGCAATTTGATGTAGTACCAATAATCACTTTCTTCTTCTTCCGGTGGATTGACCAACTCTTCATTATCTGGAGTTACTTCTTCAATTTCTGAAGTGCCCATGATCTCTTCGTGCAAATTCTTGGTTCGATAATTGTCATAGAGCCATTTTCCAAAGAAGATGCAGGTTGCCAGAAACAACGATATAAAGAAGGCTAACAAGAAATAATAGTATTCACGACGCAGACGCCGACGTTTTACAATCTTGGTATTTTCCATGATATCACCTAGGGTAAATTATACTAAAAAATGAGGGGAAAGTAAATAAGCTACAGGAGCAAATAAAAAACTTTAATTTCGCGTGACATGGTATAAAAATCGCGATATAATGAAAAAGAAGTATAGAGGTGCGGTAATGAAAAAAGTAGTAAAAGAAAGTCTCGATAAAGAAACGCAAGATGAGATTGAAGAAGAATTTGAAGCGCTTAAAGAACAGCCTCAAAAATTTTATCAGAAATCGAAAAGAAAGATTGTATTTTTAGTTATTGGACTCATTCTATGTGTTTTGGCACTTGCATATTTGTGGTTGCGACCACGGATGGTGTTAAAGGGAGACCAGACGATCGAGATCAACTATCAAGAGCAATATAAGGAACAGGGGGCCTATTTTACTTATTTTTTTCACAAAGACCAAAATGTAGAGATTTCTGGAAAAGTGGACAGTGATCGTCTTGGAACTTACAAGATTTCTTATTCTTATAAAAAAGGTATTTTAA
>CANPXY010000054.1 GCA_947587115.1 uncultured Bacilli bacterium | reverse complement strand
TAGATACCGGAGTTATTTCTGCTGAAAGCGAATACATTTATAATTTAAAATTATGGGTTGATCAAACTGCAACGAGAGAGCAAGCAGCAGGGAAAGTATTCAAAGGGATCATCAAAGTAGAGGCACAGCAGGTGATTGAACAACCGCCAACACCGGAAGAATGTTTTACTTTTGAGCAGGAGACAGGAACAATTACAAATTATTTATGTGGATCTGTTATTATAGATATGTCGTCTTATACTACTAAACCTAATACACAGAGTCCAGCAGGAAGAATTATTGCCGACGTGGTAATACCCAAAACAATTGGTGGAACAGTAGTGAAAAAAATAGGTGAGTATGTTTTTGGAGCAGGATGGGGCGAAGGGACAGGCATTACAAGTGTCGTGCTTCCTGAAGGCCTTACGGAAATAGGTATCTATGCATTTTATTATAATAAATTAACCAATGTAACAATTCCGTCAACAGTTATCGAAATAGGAACTTATGCATTTGGACACAATCAATTAACTAATGTTACTCTTTCTGAAGGAGTGGAAGAAATAGCAGATTATGCTTTTTCTGAAAATCCATTAACGACTGTAATAATTCCAGCAAGTGTAACAAAGTTACATCGCAATCTTTTTTATATGGGAAGTTTAACAAAAGTAATAATGAAAGGCAAACGAGATGTTTCAGATTTTGTGATTTATGGATCCCGTGGAAACGAGGCATCAGATTCTTTTATTGGTTCTCCTTTTCACTATAATGATAATTATAGCCCAACTTCTGGTTGGCTTGAAGGAAGTATTTGCAAAACATATGCTACTGAACATTTTTCAGATCCAGACTTTGGAGATAATACAAACCCATGTATTGATTGGGAATTAAAAGATTAAAAAATGAATTGAGAAGCAATCAGCTTCTCTTTTTGTATAAAAAACTTTCTTCGTCATCAATATAGATACGAAAGGAGTTTTTATATGGCACGTCACAAAGTAGAAATCAGTGGCGTGAATACAGCGAATATTAAAGTTTTAACAAACGAAGAGATGCGAGCGTTGTTTGTTAAAATGCAAGCCGGAGATTCTCTGGCCAGAGAGGAGCTCATCGAAGGGAATCTGAAATTAGTTTTAAGTATTTTAAAACGATTTCATTATCGTGGAGAAAATTTAGATGATCTATTTCAGGTGGGCTGTGTAGGACTTGTCAAAGCCATCGACAACTTTGATCTGTCCCATGAAGTTAAGTTTTCAACTTATGCTGTACCAATGATCTTAGGAGAAGTAAAACGTTATTTGCGAGATAATAACAGTATTCGAGTGAGTCGCTCTTTAAAAGATTTAGCTTATCGGGCTTTAAAATTAAAAGAGGAGTTTCATGATCAATATGGGAAAGAACCAGAAATTGATTATCTATCGAAAAATTTAGATGCTTCGAATTACGAAATCATCCATGCCCTCGATTCGCTCAAAGATCCTATCAGTATGTTTGAACCAATTTATAATGATGGTGGCGATACGATTTATTTATATGACCAAATTGAAGATCGCAATGCCAACAACAAAGATATCGACTTTAAAATGGCCATTGATAATGCGATTGATGAACTGGATGATCGTGAACAGTATATCTTGTCCCAACGATTTATGATTGGAAAGACTCAGATGGAGATTGCCGAAGAATTATCGATCAGTCAAGCCCAAGTATCGAGATTGGAAAAGTCTGCTATTTCCAGTTTGAAAAAGATGCTAAAATAGGGATTGGTACTCATATACTGAAATAGGTGAAGTATATGCGATTATCAGAGTTACAAAACAAAAACATCGTCAATGTCATCGATGGTCGAAATATTGGAAATATCATCGACGTCAAAATTGATGAAGACAAGGGCAATATTGTTTCCTTCATCATCGAACCAAACAAGAATTTTTTTTCATTCTTCAACAAAGGAAACGATACAGAAATTAATTGGAAAAGTATTACCAAAATAGGGGAAGATGTTATTTTAGTAGAGATTACATTATAGTAATCTTTTTGTTGTGTTGAAATGAGGGACCGTCATGTATCAAAAAATACATTTAAAACATCGCAAAGTAAAAAAGCGAAATAAAAAAAATATTCTGATCTTAGAAATTACCATGGTTTTGATCACTACCGGTCTATTGATCCATGCCTTAGGAACTGCAGTCAATCCAATTTTGATGCAATATGCGGAAATTGAAGCCAAAAGAATTTCGACGACCATGATCAATCAAGCGGTTGCTGACGAAGTGACAACGATTTTAGAAGAGGAAGAGTTATTCATGATCAACAAAACGGCGACAGGGGAGATACAGACCATCGATTTTAATCCGGTGATGGTCAACAAAGTTTTAAAACGCGCTACGAATATTGTTCAAGAACAATTAGATGCTTTAGAAAAAGGGGAGATTGACAAACTTCCGGCTTTAAGTGGTATTCAAAACACAAATTTATCTAAACTGAAAGAAGGCATCGTCTATGAAATTCCTTTAGGTGTAGTATCAGGAAATGCCCTTCTTCAAAATCTAGGTCCCAAGTTTCCCGTTCGCATAGATTTTGTAGGAGATGTTTTTGGAAATGTAAATACGAAAATTGATAGTTATGGAATTAACAATGCCATTGTCGAAGTCAGCATCCATATCGAATTGACCGAACGAGTGCTTTTACCTTTTATTAGTAAAGATCTTCCACTCTCTCTTGATATTCCCGTTGCAATTAAAATGGTGCAGGGCAAAGTGCCAACATACTATCAAAATGGACTTGATAAAAATTCCAATTTATTCAGCTTACCTCTAGAATAATTTTTTCATTGTAAATCGCTTTTTTGTGGTATACTACTATCATAAGGAGCGTATTACGATGCCGAAAGATCCAAAGAAAAAATCGAAAAGAAAGATCAAGTGGAAAAATATTTTCCTTCTTTTGGTGGTGTTCGTTGGCTTATTTTTCATCATCAAATTTTTCCAAAAAGGGAATTTATTTGATTTTGGTATGGATAAAGGCTATATCGCAGGAACGACGGTGACAGTGGAAATTTATGATATAGAAGGTAAAGAAGTAGAACGTCTCTCTCGTGGTAAGGAAGTAAAATACAGTTTAAAAGATGTCATTAAAACCGATGATGGGAAGTCACTTTATAAAATTGCTTATGGATCCAAAGTCGGTTATGTCGATAAAGCATCTCTTACGAAGGATTATAATAAAGTAGTCAAAGAGACCGATGTCTATGTACGTACACCGCAAAATTTATATAGTGCACCTGATGATGGAACACTTCTAGGTTTAGTACGCAAAGGAGAACTCTTAGAGGTTCTTGGCTTTGATATGTTGAATGAAGATGGAACCGTGAACATGTATAAAGTTAAAAGTAAAGAGGAAGAAGGCTATATCTACAGCAAGTATGTTGTTTTGGATGAAGCGTCCTCTCTTGCCAATTATGAACCAGAAAAGTATTACGATGTCCATGCTGCAAGAGGCGACAATTATGGGGGAGGAAGTGGTGGATCACTCGATTATTATCCAGTAGAAAAGCCAATTTTTGAAAACAATCCCATGCCCAAAGAAGTCTACGCACTTTATCTCAACTGCAGTCCTAAAGTGATCAACAGTGTCGATGATTACATTGCTTTTGCCAAGGAGACCAAAATCAACAGTTTCGTCGTCGATATCAAAGATAACGAAACATCGGCCTATCCCGCAGAAGCCATGAAAAAATATTCGATGACGAATTATGAAAAAGCTTTTAATACGAAAGAGGCCTATCAACAAGCTATTAAGAAGATCAAAGATGCTGGATTCTATGTCATTGGGCGTATTACCGTATTTAAAGATAAGTATTATGCCATGGATCATCAGGAGCATTCGCTCATGGATTCCAAAACAGGAGATTTGTTTTTGCATTACAACACCTATTGGCCAAGTCCTTATCAAAGAACTGTCTGGCAATTCAATGTCGAACTAGCCAAAGAGTCGGTCAAAGAGATGGGCTTTCAAGAAATTCAATTTGATTATGTTCGCTTTCCCGATCGAACGAAGTCATTAGAGACGGCGGGCGCCATCGATTTTCGCAATGTCTATCAAGAAGAAAAAGCACAGGCGATTCAACGTTTTCTTCAATATGCAACCGATGAATTACATAAACTTGGCGTCTATGTTTCTGCCGATGTCTTTGGAGAGAGCGCCCATTCTTATGTCACAGCGTATGGTCAGTATTTTCCTGCCATCAGTAATGTTGTCGATGTCATCAGTGCGATGCCGTATCCTGATCACTTCAGTAAATACGAATATGGGTTTAAACAACCCGTTTGGACCGTTCCCTATGAAATTTTGAATTATTGGGGTGAAAACTACGTTCAAAAACGACAATCAGAGATTCCAACTCCGGCCATTGTAAGAACGTGGGTACAAACTTATGATACCATTCATGAGCCTTATGTTACTTATGGAAGCAAAGAAGTAGAAGCACAGATTCAAGGACTTTACGATGCCGGATTAAATGGAGGTTACATGACATGGAATTCAGGAAGTAATTTAGAAAAATATCGAAGTCAAGCGAATGCTTATAAGAAGGAGTACTAAAAATGAAGAAAGTAATATTCAACAATATCCAATATGAAGTAATAAAAGATGAACATCAAGTTTTTGATGAAGCAGAAGTGCAAGAGAAGTGTACCGACTATTTTGTTCCGTTCGATTATATCTTAGGAGACTATGCTTATGAGAAATTGCGCTTGAAAGGATTTTATGATGATCATCATCCCCAAGCCACGAAAATTAACGCTATATCCGGGCTTGATGAGTACATTCAAAATTACTGTGCTTATGGGGCAAAATACTTTTTATTAAAAAAAATGAAATAAATTGTTGAATTTCATAGAATTTATGGTAAAATGGTTATATAAGGAAAATAAAGAGGAGGAAATACTAATGGACGAGAAAAAAATCATGTCAATCGTATCAGAAGATGGATCAATTGATGAAGTAGAAGTTATTTTATCTTTCGAATTTAAGGATACACAGAAAGAATATGTGATTTATACAAAAAATGAAAAAGATGAGAACGGAAATGTAACGATCTATGTCGCATCGGTCATCCGTAACGGAGATGAACAACACTTAGGTGCCATTGAAGATGAGACAGAATGGAATCGTATTAAAGATTTATTGCGTGAACTTTCCAAAACAGAGACAGAATAGGAGGATGCAATATGACAGATCAAGAATTTGCAATATTGGAGGAATTGTTAAATAAACATCAAGCAGAACTTCGTGAAGTTCCTTCAAAACCAAAACAAAAAGCAGAGGAGAAGCCAAAGAAACTTAAACTTTCTCCATTATCATATGCGCGCGTATCAAGATTCTTTCATAAGATGTATGTTCGTCATTTGACGAGAAAAATTGATGCAGCTGCCAATACGATGGTCGATTATGAGAAGAGTATTGTCGAAGAACCACATACAGCGAAAGAAGTTTCTAATATTGCAATAAAACTAGAAAGATTACAACGTAAAGTTACGGTTTTGGAAGCAGCACGTAAGATGGCGCTTAAAGCACCAAGTAGGGCACTACGCTTAAAGAAATCAATGTTAGAATCAATGGAAAAGACTGCGGATGGATTATACAAATTTGATATTAATCCTTTTGCACCTACAGTTGCACAGCCATCAGATTCTACTACGGCTCCAGAGCCACTAAAAGAATCTGAACCAGAGCCAGAATCACTTTCTTTCGAAGATCAATTAACCCAAGCGTTAGGTAGTCCTACACCAGAGCCAGAAGAGCCTCTTTCTTTAGGAGATCAATTAGATCAAACTTTAGGTAGTTCAGCACCAGAATCAGCGCCAACAGAGCCTCTTTCTTTGGGAAGCCAGTTAGATCAAGCATTAGAAACACCAAAAGAAGAGCCGCCTATTGCGCCTGATCCTTATCAAGCTGCTTATGATGCTAGAATGCAACATCAACAACACCAAAATGGATTCTATAACTATAAACATGATGAGATTATTCAAGATCCAATCCTTACCGCGCCACCTGCTCTAGAACCAGTTGCTCCAGCTCCTGCGCTCTTACCACCGAATGAGCCAGTATTTACTCCACCAAGTAATCCTCTAGATGAAGCCAAGAAAAGGGAATATGAAGCAAAACTAGATCAGGCATCTGAACTTGTTCGTAGTAGCAGTGGAATGGCTGAACTAGGTTCTAGTGAAGAATTAACGGCGCTTCTTCGTCAAGCAGAAGAAGAAGAACGAAAAGCTGCAGCCATAGAAGATGAAGCACGTCTTGCTAAGGAAGCAGCATTGATAGCTTCAAGAGAAAAAGCTGAAAAAGAAAAACAATCTGCTGAAGCAGATGCAAGATATCGCCAATTGTTAGTTCAATTCAAAGCAAATGCTGAAGAAAGAATTCGTAATGCACGTCTTAGAATAGATCAAGCAAGTGAAGATCTTGCTGAAAATCGAAATTTAGCAAGTGGCATTCAGGCTGAGACTTCTGTAATCGCAGAGGAAGTTGCGAAACGTCAAAAGGAAATTTCAGATTTAACGGCAGTGTTAGGAGAGCGTCAAAGCCAAGCAGCACCTTCCAATGACTATAGTGCTCCACAAGGGCCAAGAAGATAAACGATCAAAACAACCTTAGGGTTGTTTTTTTTATACAAAATATAAAGTAAGGGAGAACAAAATGACAGAAGATCAAAAGAAATTATGATTTGATTTTGGTTTATCCTATTCATTCTCTTTTTCTATATCATGAATTCTATTCCATCTTCATAAAATAAATTAAGGTGGATATGAAAAACGTATTATATTACTATTATCATTTAAATATTAATGAACTGCATCAGTCTAAAAAAAACTATTTTTTTATCGTGGACCAATATTCTTATCTTTTCATGCCTTATACAAGGCCCTTAGAAGAAGCGAACGCGCTTTATCTGTTAAATTTAGAATTAGCGAAATCCAATTCCTATTATCACAGAATTATTTTAAATAAAGAACAACAGATGATCACCTTTGTCGGAACGACGCCTTATGTTTTATTACAGATAACGGTTGGCCAAAATAAAAAAATCACTTGGAAAGATCTCTTACATATTCATCCTATTTTTAGCAATCAACTGAAATCATTACAAGTGCTAACGCGCTATGATTGGACTTCACTTTGGAAGCAAAAAATCGACTACTTTGAATACCAAATTATGCACTTTCAAAATAAATACCCGCTGCTCCAAGAGACAATTTTCTATTTTATAGGGCTTGGAGAAAACGCCATTAGTTATATCGAAAATACTTTACAAGAAGAAAAGAAAAAGACACCATTATTTTATGTGGTGTCACACAAACGAGTTTCTCCTACTTCAGAACTTTTTGATTTTTATAATCCATTAAATGTCGTGATCGATTACCGCGTACGAGATTTAGCAGAGTATTTAAAATCTTGTTTTTATCACGATCTAGATCCGATAATGGAATTATCGAAGGTGCTTGAACAAGCGCAACTGGATGCTTTTGATAGTCGCTTGCTCTATGGACGTTTGTTGTATCCTTCCTTTTATTTTGATTGTTACGATGAAATTATCAATGGGCAAGTGCCGATGGAAGAGATTCTCAAGATCACCTCGAAAATAGACGATTATGAACACTTTCTATATGACGCCTATGAGCTGTTGCACGCTTATTTTGAAATTCCACCCATCCCTTGGCTGATCAAAAAGTTTTAAATCAGTAGATATTTCTTACTTCTTTAACCTCTGGAACTTCATTCATGATCGCTTGCTCAATCCCCTCTTTTAAGGTAAATTCCATCATCTGACAATGGCTACAAGCACCTAAAAGACGAACATAGACAATGCCATCTTCAAATTTTACATATTCCAAATTTCCACCATCACTTACTAAAAAAGGACGCAATTTGTCGATGATGGCTATAATTTTTAATTCTGTTTCTTGCATTTTTATCACCGAACTTATTATACATAAAAATAAGCAATACGTAAAGAAATTTTGCTCAAGAAGCTCGAACAAACACCAGTTAGTGTAAAGAGTTTTGGGGGAAAAAGGAAAGAAAGTT
>CANPXY010000053.1 GCA_947587115.1 uncultured Bacilli bacterium | reverse complement strand
GAAGAGTATATCAAAGATAGTGTAGAGGCAAGTAGAGATGACTATATGTTAGGGGTATATGACAAAGAGTTAGAGGACGAGATGTTATTGAACAGTTACAAAAGGGAGTCTTATAAGAAAGGAATAGAAGAACAGAAGTTGTTGATTGCCAAAAACATGTTAGAAAAAGGTTTTGAGATTACGATGATTTCAGCGATCACAGGATTATCACTAGAAGAAGTAGAAAAGATAAAAAACGATTAAGTATCCATGAAAAGGGTGCTTTTTTTGTACTAGAAAAATCTTTCATTCATATATTTAAATGAAAGAAGGGAGATTATATGAAACAGATTATACCTTTTCAGAAGGAAATCGCATTTCGAACGATGATTGGTGAAATAACAAGTATCTCTTTGGAACACACCTTGGTTTTAGAAGACGAAAATACAATTCGAGGAGATTTCATTGTGAGTGGAACTTATAAAATGACCGAAGCCAGTCAAATTGAAGAAAATTTTGATTACCATTTACCAGTAGATATTGAAATTGCAGAGCATTATGATATTAAGAATAGTCACATTGAAATTGATGATTTTTATTATGAAATAGTAAACGATGATACGCTGAAAGTTTCGATCGATGTCTTATTAGATGGAGTAGAAGCCGAACTAGATTCAAAAATCGAAGTTCGAGAAGAGCCGGCAGAAGAAATCACAGTTGATGAAACACAACTAGTGGAACGTCATGAAAAAGATTTCAATGAAGAAGAATCCATAGGAGAAGAAATGATCGAAAATGAAATTGAACTTCCTAAAGCGCCAGTCGAAACTTTTGAATTACAGGAAGAAGAAAATGTAGTTTCACCAGTGCAACCACAAAGTACAGTAACTACCGAAGAGCAGCCTGCACCTAGTCTAAATTCCATCTTTTCTTGCTTTAAAGATAGTGATGAAACCTTTTCCACTTACTCGGTCTATATCGTAAGAGAAGCAGATACCCTTGATGAAATTATCGATCGCTATCACACCAATCGAGAAGATTTATCAAGTTATAACAATTTAGACGAGATCAAAGTAGGCAGTAAATTAATCATTCCATGCAATCATTCCAATACCTAATATGACCGATCTAATACATAAATATCATCTCTATCCTAAAAAATATACCATTGTGAACAGCGCTAAAATCATTGAAACAGAAGATAAAACTTATGTATGGAAACCGAAACAAAGAAATGATAGCGCCCATCTTTATCAATATTTATTATCTAGAAATTTTACTTACTTTCCGAATCCTGTCAACAATCTTTTAGAAGATGCCTACGAGTTATATCCTTATATTGAAGACTTTCCAGTACCGAAAGAGCAAAAGGCGATCGATCTTGTTCATCTTTTAAGTTTGCTGCACAATAAAACGACCTTCTATCAAGAGATCGATTTAGACGATATTAAAAATTTTTATGAAGAGACACGCTCTAGACTGAATTATTTAGAGAATTACTATGGAGATCTTCAAAATATGATTGAAACTCACGTCTATATGTCACCTTGTGAATATTTGCTCATTCGCAATATTTCAAAGATCTATAATATAATCCATTTTTCTTACCAACTATTGCAAAAGTGGTATGAAATGATCGAAGGTATTCGAACAGAACGTCGTGTTTTAGTGCATAACAATTTAAAATTAGAGCATCTACGCAAAAACGAAGATGCTTATCTCATCAGTTGGAACAAAGCGAAGATTGATAGTCCAATCTATGACTTTTATCAATTTTTTAAAAATCATTATTTAGATTTAGATTTTGTTTCGCTCTATCAGATCTATAATAATAAATACCCACTTTTAGAAGAAGAGAAACTTTTGCTGTTTATTCATCTGGCCATTCCACCCAAGATTACATTAGATCATGATGAATTAAAAACTTGTCAAGAAATCTCTAAGATGTTCACTTACTATGATAAATTAGGAGAGCTCATCTCAAAACAATATGCGGAAGAGTCCCATCAGAAGACAACATAATTCAAAAAATAGAATTAAGGCATTCAAACGAGTTGGAAAAAAGATGAGTAAAAACGACTGATAAAAGATAATGACTATAAGCGCCAATAAGAAGACCAAGTAAGCTAGACTTTGTCTTCTTTTTAATTTACAAAGTTCACATCGACAAAAGAATCCATGACCGCTTTTTTTCTTAAACACCGTACGTCACCTATAACATTTTATGTAAAAAATAAACTTTCTGTGTTAATTTTTTTAATCCTTTGGTACAATAATACTAGAAGGTAGGATGGATATGAAATTAAGAAAAAAGAGGGCATTTTTTTTATTGGTGTTATTGTTGGTTTTAGGATATGGAATATGGTTGGTTGCCTTTCATAAGAATGAAGTAAAGATGGAAAGTCTTCTTTCAAGCACGAAAGAAGAGGTGGAGTCTTACTGTAAACAACACCATCTTGCTGTAAAATACGAGTATCAGTATGATTCTTCCATCGAAAAAGGTCGCGTGATTTCCCAGAGTATTTCTGAAAATCAAGTGATCAAGGCCCATGATCAACTGGTAGTCACCATTTCGAAAGGAAGTATCCCGATCGAAGAATATCAAAAAAATAACATAGATGAATTAGGCAAAGTCCCAATCATGATGTATCATGGGATCATCGAGGGGAAAGATCAAGATACGAAGTACACAGGAGGAAATGTCGATAAAGATGGATATAATCGCACGACGGAGAGTTTTAGACGGGATCTTAATTTTTATTATGAAAATGGCTATCGCATGATTCGTCTTCAAGATTATATCGATGGCAATATCGATGTCGAATTTGGAAAAAGTCCCATCGTTTTGACATTTGATGATGGAAGAGAGGACAATTTTAAAGTTCTAGGGAAAGAAAACGGAAAACTTAAGATCGATCCGAATTGTGCAGTCGGAATTTTAGAAGAATTTAAAGCCAAATATCCAGACTTTAATGTCACAGCGACATTCTTTGTCAATAAAGAGTTATTTCAACAAAAAGAATATAATGAAGAAATATTAAAATGGTTAGTTGAAAATGGTTATGATGTTGGCAATCATACGATGACCCATCCAGATTTTACTAAGATTTCTCTTGAAGAGAGTCACGAAGAAGTAGGGGGCGTCTACGAAATTTTAGAGAAGATTATTCCCGGTCGCTATGTTCCTATTATCGCTCTACCATACGGCTCACCTTATAAGCTTACGCATGAAAATTATGAAGCGATTCAAAACAGTAATTATAATGGTAGACAGTATGAGACCAAAGGAGCTTTGAGAGTCGGTTGGGAAGCCGAAGTATCTCCTTATGATATTGATTTTAATCCACTGTTTATCAAAAGAATTCGGGCCTACGATCATGAAGGGGAAGAATTTGATATTACGATGAGTTTCCGTCTATTAGAGAAAAATCGCTATATTTCTGATGGCGATCCACAAACGATTGTCACTACTTCAAAAAAGAAGGACGATATTAAAGAGACGGATAAAAAAGTCATCACTTATGAAGCATAGGAATATGCTTTTTTTTTCTTTCAAAAAATGATATACTGAATGTAAGATAGGGTGAGTTTATGAAGAAGAATGGTTTTACTTTAGTAGAAATGCTCGTAGTTTTGGCCATCATGGCTTTGATCTTGATCATGGTGTTTCCACTGGTTAATAATATTCAACAACGAAACGAAAACAAGAAGTATGTTTACCATGAACGTGCAGTCTTAGAAGCTGCCAAATTATACTATGATCAACACGAGATCGACCTTGCCGGCTCTTCATGGACCGGATGCCTTGAAATTACGTATCAACAACTGTTAGATTCTTTGCTCTTAAAAGAGATTCAAGAAGAAAATACCAGTTGTACAGGAGTTGTCAGAGTGCATAAAAATCAAGATCAAGAACAATTCAAAGCCTATGTGACTTGTACGAAAGGTGGAAAAACGGTCTATCAAAACAGTGCTCCAGCAGAATCTTGCACCCATACGGTTCAAACCAATTTTAACTATGTCTATGATAAACTGTTCGATCCCAGTTTTCTTGGTGAAAACTGCAGCATCCAAGATGCCGCTCCTTACCAATATTTAGCGGGCAAATGCGAAGCCAATTACCTTTCCTATAGCGATCAACAATTTCGTGTGTATGGCAGAAATCAATCGACAGGAGTCGTCTACATGATCTTGGACGGAAGCCTTAGTAAAAGTGCCTTTGGTACGACCGATACCTGGCAGGGAAGTAGCATTCGCACGGAACTTCAAAATTTTTATAATCTTCTAAAAGAAAGTAAGACCAACTTGTTAGAACAGACTTGTCTATATGATCAATCATCGTACTGTACACAGTATGGGAAAGACTACGTGGGCCTATTGAAGAAAACTATTCAAAACCCTATAGAAGGAAGTACGCACTCGCCATATGATTTGATAGGCAAAGAAGAAAGCTATCTCAATATTGGAGAAAATTATTGGATGTTGAAAAGCGCTTCCGGCCTTTTCGCAGAGCGGAATGTCTTAGATCCAGCAGAAGGATCTACAACGACTGCCCTTTTAGGAGTACGGCCGGTACTAACCATAAAATCAGAAGTGCGCTTGATCGGCGGGAATGGTAGCAAAGAACATCCTTATCTCATCGACTAAATGTTCTTGCCAAAATGAAAATTATACTATATAATAAGTTAGAAAAACGAAGAAGTTGAGGAGTATATTACCGATCTTTTAAAGAGAATTCATGGTTGGTGCGAATGAATAGAGAAGTAATAGAAGGTAGCAATGGAGTTGAGCTTTTAAGTAAATAGAAAGTTCCGTTAGTCGCGTTAAGACATCGAGTGTATATTAAAAATATAAACTAAGGTGGTACCGCGTGCAGACACGTCCTTATGAAGGAGGTGTCTTTTGTTTTTTAGGAGGGGGATCTTTATGCCGTTATGGGCAATTCATATCGCGCTAGCGAAAAAGATGAGTAAAAAATTCAATTTGTCTGATGATTTTGTTTTAGGAAATATTTTACCGGATGCGACCAATGGCCGAATGGTAAAAGGATTGTCGCAATCGATTCCACATCATATTACGCACTACAATTTTATGGGTCCGGATAGTCCGCCCCAAAATGACATTGTAAAGTTTCAGGAATGTTACCGTAGACATCTTGATAATCCGTTGATTTTGGGATCGATGATGCATTTGCTTACCGATAATTTTTTCAATCAATACACCGAACGATTTCATTATGTAAATATTGGAAATCATCAAGCGGCCATTATGAAAGATCAACGTCTCGATGAAACTTGTACTCCTTGGCTAGTGAAACAAGAAGATTTTCGTAATTATGGAAATCAATTAGTAAGAGCCAAGAAACTAGGAAGTCCAATTCACTTGACCAGTGGAACGGTCCATCTAGCCCAAGATTTAGTATATACTTTATCGAAAGAAGACTTAAAACTGATCGTCGACCGTGTCAACGGAATCATTACCAATGTCACCTGTCCTGTTGAAGATCTAAAGATGTTTACCGAAGAAGAACTGGACGGTCTCTTTGAAAGATGCCTTGTGCATTTAGAAAATACTTTAAATCAGTTGGAAGACGACAATATCGTCCACCACAAACCAACAAAAGAAAAAATAAAAAGAAAAGAGGAATCAATATGTTAGATAAAAAATATGATGCTGCATCCGTAGAACAAGGAAAATATGATTTTTGGTTGAGTCAACATCTATTTGAATCCGGAAAAGATCAATCGAAAAAACCTTATTGTATAGTAATTCCACCCCCAAATGTCACAGGAAAGCTTCATTTGGGACATGCCTGGAATACCACTTTACAAGATATTATCATTCGTTATAAACGCATGGATGG
Organism: uncultured Bacilli bacterium; assembly: GCA_947587115.1. Taxonomy (GTDB): domain Bacteria; phylum Bacillota_I; class Bacilli_A; order RF39; family UBA660; genus CANPXY01. Next base: position 2,412 of record CANPXY010000053.1, on the reverse strand, counting down.
ATATGATGCTTTGTGGTTACCTGGAATGGATCATGCGGGAATTGCTACTCAGGCAAAAGTCGATAAACAATTAAAAAGTATGGGGTATAATCCAAGACAGATGGATCGTGATGAATGGCTCACACATGCTTGGCGTTGGAAAACAGAATATGCGAAGAACATTCATGAACAATGGGCTAAGTTGGGACTTAGTTTAGACTACACCAAAGAACGATTTACGATGGATGAAGGTTTGTCGCAAGCGGTAACGAAAGTGTTTGTCGATCTATACAACAAAGGTTTAATCTATCGTGGGGAAAGAATTATTAATTGGGATCCCGAGGCGATGACTGCTCTATCAAACGAAGAAGTCATCTATAAAGATGTCGAAGGAGCATTTTATTATCTTAAATATTTTATTGAAAATAGTGATACCTATCTAGAAATTGCGACCACTCGACCTGAGACATTGTTCGGAGATACGGCAGTTGCTGTTAATCCAGAAGATGAACGTTACAAATCTTTCATTGGCAAAAACGTCATTTTACCTATCGTCGGTAGACCAATCCCAATCGTTGCTGATCAACATGCGGACCCTGAATTTGGAACCGGAGTTGTTAAAATCACTCCTGCCCATGATCCAAACGACTTTGAAGTAGGACAACGCCACAATTTGGAACGCATAATTGTCATGAATCCTGATGGTACGATGAATCATGAAGCTGGTAGATATGAAGGGATGGATCGCTTCGCTTGTCGGGAACAACTCATCAAAGATTTAAAAGAACAAGATCTTTTGATCAAGATTGAGCCGATGGTCCATTCTGTTGGCCACTCGGAGAGAACAAATGTCATGGTCGAACCTTATCTTTCTAAACAATGGTTTGTCAAGATGCGTCCTCTTGCTGATCAAGTATTAGAGAATCAAAAACAAAAAGCGACGAAAGTCAATTTTATACCAAGTCGTTTTGAAAAGATCATGAATCATTGGATGGAAATTACTTATGATTGGTGTATCTCTCGTCAACTATGGTGGGGACATCGAATCCCTGCTTGGTATAGAGGAGAAGAAGTTTATGTTGGATTGACCGCCCCTGAAGGGGAAGGGTGGGTACAAGATTGTGATGTCTTGGATACTTGGTTTTCAAGTGCACTTTGGCCTTTTAGTACGCTCGGCTGGCCAAATGATACCGCCGATTTAAAAAGATATTATCCAAATGATTTATTAGTAACTGGCTATGACATCATTCCATTCTGGGTTAATCGTATGACTTTCCAAGGATTAGAGTTTACGGGAAAACGACCATTTAAAGATTGTCTCATCCACGGTTTAATTCGTGATAAAGAAGGCCGTAAGATGAGCAAATCACTAGGAAATGGAATCGATCCAATGGATGTGATCGATACTTATGGAGCCGATGCTCTAAGATTTTTCTTGACGACCAATTCCGCTCCAGGAATGGATTTACGTTACGATGAAGAAAAAGTCAAATCCAGTTGGAATTTTATCAATAAACTTTGGAATGCCGCTCGTTTTGTTCTTATGAATTTAGAGGGATTTACAAAAGAAGATTATGAAATAACCAATTTATCTTTCGCCGACAAATGGATGTTGACGAAACGCAATCAAGTGATCAAAGAAGTACGTCATAACATGGAAAAGTACGAATTCCATAACGTTGGAAACTTACTTTACAAATTTATCTGGGAAGATTTTTGTGATTGGTACATCGAACTTACGAAAGCATCTTTGACGAACACGACAAAAAGTGTCCTACTTGATACACTGACGATCATTCTCAAAATGCTTCACCCATTCATGCCTTATGTAACAGAAGAAATCTATCAGAAGTTGCCAATCAAAGATGAAATTTCTATCATGATCAGTTCTTATCCTAAAGTCAATCCAAAAGAACTATTTCTTGAAGAGATGACCAAATTCGATAAGGTTTTAGAAGATATTGTATCGATTCGTAATTTAAAAGCAACCAACAAAGTTACCAAAGAAGATCGAGTGTTGCTTTCTACTACCGAAGATTTACTACCTATCTATATTTCTCAACTTAAGATCAAAGAAGAGCAACGTGTTTTAGAACCGCTCAAGGAAGGGAATGCCTGCCATTACGAATCTAATAACCTTAGCATTACCTACTATGTTGCTTCTAATGCGGGCCAAGAGGCTAAATTACAAGAGACGATCCAAGCTTTGAAAAAATCCATTGCGCGTCGCGAACAACTTTTACAAAATGAAAACTATGTCCAAAAAGCTCCAAAAAACATCGTTGAAATGGATCGGGTCAAGTTAAAAGAGGAACAGGAAAAATTAACTTTATTAGAAAAGAGTGAATAACTCTTTTCAGACTGTTGACAAAGTCGATGAAGTAAAGTAAATGTTGGAAAAAAATAAGAGAAAATACAAGTTATAGAATTAAT
>CANPXY010000052.1 GCA_947587115.1 uncultured Bacilli bacterium | reverse complement strand
CCTCTTCTCTCACATCTTTAAACGACATGCTCAGTATGCTTTTAGACTCATCGAATACTCCAATAGCGTTATCGAAAACTTCTTTAATCCGTTTCATTGGTAATAGCCTATCGGTTTCCCCGAAATTTCGGGTGTCATGAAGAAAAGAAAATACGGAATAGGCACTGATGTCGTTAAGGAGATATGCCTCAATAGCCATTTTGACGGCGATTTCTCCGTCATGATTAAAAAATTCATCACACGTTGTTTCCCAAGATGGATTTTCACTATCTTTACATTGTTTGACAAGAGGTAAAAGATCATCTTCCAAGTAAGGCTCTTTTAAGAAAAAGGCGTTTTCTTTAAACTCTTTGGATTTCATTGCACGGATAATGTCATCATCGGTGATTTTTTGCGGTAAGTTTTTGATTTTTCTTAAATTTTCTATTCTAAAATGATTTTGAATAATAGACAGTATTGAACTCGTGTCCCCAACAGAAAATTTAAACTCGAATTGATAACGAATTTCATCCATTAGCCATGGATAAGCTGTCGAGATACTTTTAAGAATAGTCTCGGAAACATCATCTACACAAAACTCGAAACGATCGCTATCAGCGTAGACTCCTGAGTCAATATCGGCTTTAACATTTTGTCTAATAAGAGAGAGGAAAGACGAAAAAAGAGTATTGCCGTTATAAAGAGAGTCAAAGAAACTTTCCGAGTACCTCTCAGGTTTTATTACAGAAAAGAAAATGCTAGCAACGGTATTGTAAAATTGATAAGAACAGAAATTTTTAATTCTTTCGATAATTTCTTTTCTTTCCTTTATGTCTTCAGCAATTAGACTTTCGGCAAAAATTCCCCGAATAGTCGATAGCGTCCATTTAAACGCAACCTCTTTATTCATAGCATGGAAAATGGATAGATCAGGAAGTCGATTGACTATTTTCTCGCAGATATTGTCATAGCGATTCTTTTGATTAAGATTGATTAATTGAACATCTCCATCAACAAAAAAGTCTTTAGGGTTAACCTCATCCATTAGACTTCTCGGAAAGATAAGAAATTTTCTCAACACATCATAGTGTTCTTCTTTAACGGTGTTGATTAAATCCAAGTAAAACAAGTACAGAGGAATTGAGCTCCTTGGATTTGAAAAGTTAGGGATTGTGCTTTTCCTGATCATTGATTCTGACCACTTTGGAAATAGACTGGTGATCAGCGTCTCTAAAGAGTTTTCTGTATTTTTCGATTGATCCGTGGAAAGACTTTCAATAGAATAAGGGTTTTTGAGGAAAATTCTCCTAAGTTCGCAGGTTTTTGTTGACATTTTTAAACTCATTTCCTTAACGAAAAAGGTAATTTTTCTAAATTTTACTAGAAATCATTAATTTTGTCAATAATAAAGAATAATGGAAAAAACTGGGTTTAAAATTTAAGGAGTTGATCTCGCAGACTCCTATAAAAATTTAACCGATCCTATTGTCGTGGCAATAAGTGCAACGGACAATACAATTTCCACGAACACCCCGATCGCTTTAACCCTTCTGACTTGGAAAGGTTTAACGAATTGCGTAAAGCCGTAGCCTACGGGATTCCCGCTGACTCGCATAGAAATTCTTGTGCGTCTCACCCGTGAGATCACCTCACGCTGGATATGGACGGAAACGTCTTGCTTTGTATGAATTATCCTTATAAAAGCTATGGAAATATTCTTGACAATAAGGAAAAAAGCCCTATTGTTATCACGGATTATTATTCTCACTTAGCTAGAAAAAGGTGTATGCGATGTCCTTGGGTATGTGCTTGCTTTGGGATTTACCCGATTTGTGAGACCGATGAAGATCGGAAAATTGTAGAAGAGCACTTAAAAGAAGAGGGAAAAGATTATTTTTCTTAAATTTTCTTTTCAAGTAAAGAAAGAATTTTGTCGAGTTTTTCACTTAAAGACTCGACTTTATTTTCTAATATTGTGATTCTATTCGAGTCTTTAAGGGCTTTTTGCTTACTTTCGATTATTTTGGCGTTTTTCTTTTTCCAGTTTTCGAGATTATTGGGATTTTTATTGACAATAGCTCCTGTTGTAGGGTCTCGAAAAAGCCCACTATAACCTTTCACGGGTAGAAATTTCGGATTCAATGGTTTTCCCCTAAAAGACTTTATCTACTTTTTAGATACATAAAAAAAGAGCTTTTTAAAAAGCTCCTTTCATTTTTTAAACTTTCCAATTCGTTTATTGTTTGAAATTTTCTTTAATGTAATTTTTTAAGAACTTTTCAATTTCGCCAAGCCCTTTAGTCAAGGCATCTTTGAATCTCATTACTTCATCGCCACGGTAAAGAATGTAGTGGAGTTCTTTTCTTGGCGAGTTAGGAGTCTTATGATAAGTGACAGTGTAAAACGCATAGCCACCGTTACCAAAAGCCTCTTTAAACATTCTTCTGCCCATTGAGTGATTGGACTCGTATGTGGCGTCAATAGCGTCAATCATGTCTCCAGGATCACTCAATTCCTCTTCACTCCAATAGCGATCACTTAAATAATTTAAAATGATTGCGGGTTCAATTTTAAGTTCAAAATACCCTATGTTATCAATATCGAGACGGATTTTCTTAATTTTCCAATCATTAAAGTCAATACCTAAAATATTTTTAAATTCGATATTATTTTTTATAATTTCCGCTAACTCTTGATGTAACCACAAAACTCTATAACCTGTAAGACTTCTGTATTTTGAATAAAAGCCTATTTGATTAGAGTCAATATCAACGGGCAAATACGAAATAGTAGCCATATTTTTTAATGCAATTCAACTGTGGGACTATTTAATGCGTTTAATTCCGATTTTTCTACTTCCGATTTTTCTACTAAGATCAATCAGTTTTTCCGCCTCTTCTTTAAAATCCATGTAGTATTTACCTAAAAAGTCTTTGAACTTGATTTTTTCTTTTCCATGAAGTAAAATATAAGAGCGACCTTTTCCATGATACGGAGCAAGAACACCATTTTTATCGTACTCATCAAACCGCATTAGACACAATCCGCCACCAGCAAAAGCGTCTTTAAACATTTCCGTGGCTTTTTCCTTATCGGTTTCGTAAGTTTCGATTAATTTTTCGATCATCTGCTTAGGATCACGATAACCAAATCGTTTTTCCCAAATCCACGATTTCAAAGGTTCGAGATCAATGCAGGGTTCGACTCTGTAGATAAGCCGTATCGGGTCTCCGTTTACAGTTTCGTCTGAACTGAGTAAGGTATTAGATACTTCTTTGGCGTTATAAGCAAGTAACGGTACTCCAAAAATATCTTTAAGTTCGGGGGCAACGGAAAAAAGTTTTTCAAACCATTTCCGTCTTGGTGCTAATCTAAACCCCTGCAAGGAATTTCCATAAACACCACGAATAGTAATCCCATCTTTTAATTCCCAAACCCTTGCAAACAAATAATTAAGATTCATTTTATTGCCTTTTTAATGTTCGAAACTAATTTTATCGCCTTTTCTCAAAACCCTCATATAAGGGTCTTTTCGTGGAAAAACGCTCTTCCGTGTTTTACTCGGTTTTGCTCTTTCAAGAAATTCCGCAAAATCGCTTTTAAAAACATCTATTGCGTCAAAAACAGCTTTTTTATACCTAATATTAGTACCGTAAGGACCACAAATTAGAAAAGATTGTTTATTTGCCCCGTTTTTAGTGATGGTCACCATAAGAAATCCTGCGTCTGTGAACTCATCGAAAAACATATTTTTAGCTTGTACCAAATCCCTTTCTGAACCCGTTTTTGCTTTTTTGAAAATTAAATTAAGAAAATCTTCAATATCAGATTCTGATGGTTTGCCAGAAAAGTGCTTAGATTTGATGACAGACTCAAAAACTAATTCAAAACCGCCAGGATAGGTATATTTCTTATTTCTATAAAAGTTCAAATGATTGGGATGAACTCCGAGACCTGTTTCTACCCAAGGGATGTCTTTTACAGCATTTATTAAAGAATCGAGACACGTGTTTAAACGATAATACCACTTTTGTTTATTATATTTTTCTGTAACCGTTATATGATCTGAGGAAATTTCAAGTGGTTTGAAAGTATAAAGGGTGTTATAATTTGGCATAATTAAAAAATTTCTTAAAAATCAAAAATAATGGTTAAGAATAATACCCCAAATGTCTTTTACAAATGTCTTTTAACTAATTCCTCATAGGCGTATACAATTGAGTCTATGACACTATCAATACCTTTTTTATAAGTGACATTTTCAGTAACGCCGTAATCAAAGACGATATAATTACGTTCATTTGCCCCATACTTGGTAATAGAAACCATAAGGAATCCGCCATCTTTAAACTCGTTTCTAAACATTTTTTTGGCAGTTGTCAAATCCGTTTTCGATTTTTCGATGATTATGTTAAGATCGTCTTCAATATCAATATCTGATGGATTATCTGAATAGTGCTTAAATTTAATAAGTGGTTCAAAGACCAATTCATACTCATAAACGGAATATTTTTTGGACTTTAAATCATCAATTGAAACCCCGAGAATTTCTTTAGCCCACGGGATAACATTTAAAGTATCTCTTAGAGAATCGAGTCTCCTATTCAAACGATAATACCACTTTCGTTTATTGTTTTTTTCCGCAACTGTGATAAGGTCATGCTCAATTTCAACAGGACTAAATCTATTTTTAGGATTAAATCTATTTTTATTCATAATTGTTTACTCTATCTTTTAGAATTATATCAAGATTTTACCATTATCGTTCAATTAATTTTCTATATTCGTTCACCATTGAGTCTATAAGACCATCAATACCTTTTTTATAAGTGATATTTGCATTACCATTGTAATTAAAGACGGCATAATCATTTTTACGTGCTCCAAGTCCATATTTGGTAATAGAAACCATAAGGAATCCGCCATCTTTAAACTCGTTTCTAAACATTTTCTTGGCGGTTGGCATATCGAAATCTGTATTCGCCTTATTGATAATCATGTTAAGATCGTCTGCAATATCAACATCTGATGGATTATCTGAATAGTGCTTAAATTTGATGATGGGTTCAAAAACCAATTCATAATCGCCAACGCCAAATTTTTTAGATTTCAAGTCATTAAGTGAAACACCAAGAATTTTTTTAGCCCAAGGAATGAGAACAAAACTATCTCTTAGAGAATCGAGTCTCCTATTCAAACGATAATACCACTTTCGTTTATTGTTTTTTTCAGCGACTGTGATAAGGTCATTCTCAATTTCAATAGGTCTAAAAGTATATTCAGTCATATTTTTTTCCTTTACAAATTGCGTAATTCGTCTATACAATCAAAAAATTAATTGTCGGCTAAAATTTCTGCGGGAACGTAATGGTAATTCATATTCATTAAACGTTATAATTTTTCTTAAAATTATTCTTTTTCTATTTTTGCTTTGAAGCTCTTGACAATTTGATCAATAATTCCCTCTAATCCGTCTTTCCAAGAATACCGCCAAGAACCATAATTTTCGCCACCCATAATAAAATAAAGTTGATTTTTGTTTTCAAATTTCTGCGGATTCTTATTCGTAATAATAAGGAAAAGAGTACCACCTTCTGCGAAAGTTTTCATCTCGCTTTCATAATAAGCCGAATCATCTAGTATTTCATCAAGAAAATCAATCACATAATCAATATCTTCATGTAGACGATCACTAAAGATATAAACTGGTTCAAAGTCTAATTCATATTTTCCGATAGTAAACTTTTTCGGTTTCAATTGATCAGGAGAAATTTCAAAAATATCCTTAAAAGTCTTATTAACTTTGACAGCCTTTTTAATAGCATTTAATAATTTGGGGCTTTTATTGATCAAAAACGAGTCGTGATAATCATCTAAACCCGCAACTTGATTAGGTTTATTTGAAAATCCCGCATTATAAAACCAATACTTCATCTTTTCAAACCCCTAATTTAATTGACGGGTCAAAGCCAAAATACTTTCCAAGCAATCTCCTTTTTCCACGTCTCTATGCCAATTAGCTAGATAGCCACGTTCATCATAAATGGCAAAAACGCTTTTAGTTCCTTCAACACCGATTGCACAATAAAGTCTTTCCGAAAATAACAAATCAAACCAATTAAGAGCCTCTTCATTTTCTTCATCATTCCAATCAGGATTCCATTCTTGACGAACGATATTGGTCAATTCACTCAATGTCAAATTCTTAGCCCCATCGGTTACGTCATCGAATCGCACCAAAGGATAAAATTTAAAAGTATAAGACTTTCCTTTATAATTGAATTTTTCCATTACGGGTTTCAATGAATCAAACTCCGCATGATCTTTTAATTCAGGAATTTCTTTAAGCAAATCGGTCATTTCTTGGTAATTTTTTTCATCAACCAAGACAGCATATTGCTTTTCCCCATTTATGGCAAAAGAGACGGTTTCCCCGTTTTTTTGACATTGTGCAAATTTTATTTTCATACTCATGATTAAAAATATTTTCAACACCAAAAGTTGGAATTATTTAATCATAAGGAATTTTAGAAAATTTTTCTATTAGGAAAATCCCCAATAAAAAAAAAGAGGCAGAAATACCTCTTTTAAACGGAAGACGATTTTTAATCACCAAAAAATTTATGAGCCTCGTTATCCAAAAACGTATAAAGGTTTTTAAGATTCTCAAGATTAAATTCTGCGGGTTTTCCGTCTTTAAAGACTAAAAACGCATTTTTCCGACTTGTTTTACCCGTTAAGAGACGCTGTGCGTTTTTCGTCATAGTAACTTGCCTAGCAACTTGCAACAATCGTATACTATTCGGAGAATTTTGTGTTTCCACTTGAATGATTATAGCACCATAAGGTTTAAGCGTCTCTTTATCAACAACTAGTTGATGAGAAAAAACAATTCTAGGGTATTCATCTTTTTCCTCATCAGGAATCGTAAAAAAACATTCATCCCACGGAATAGTCATGAATAATTTGTCATTTTTCTCCCAAACTTCGGGATATTCTAATTCCAAAGAATAGTCATAGAAATTATTCAAATAGCCTTTAAGAGACTCTTTTGTTACTGGTTTAAATGCGTAAATGCTCATCTTAGTTTTTTTTTTTTGCGAGGAATATTTAAACAACTTAAATTTTCACATTACCCGCTGTGGATAAAACAAACTCTTTAAACTTTCTCAAGTTTTCCCGATTCCATTCAAGATGCTTATTGCCATATTCTGCAAAAAACCAATCTCCAGTTTTCCGCCCTAAAAGAGCTTTTTGAAAATTTTTCTTTTCCCACTCTTTGATAAACGCATAATCTTTATTCCCCGCTTTTTTATCGTTAAGAACTGTTTTCACACGACAAATAGTGATAACCTCGCCTCTTTTTGTATTAAGAGCTGGAGTAGCGTATACATTAAAAAGAGCTTTTTCTTTTAGGCTATTGTGAGGAACATAAAAGGCAAAAGCACGCAATTCTTCTTGCCAAAGACTTAAGAGATTTTCTCGTGAAATCGGATAGGTCTTAAGTGCTTTTTGATAAGACTCTATTTCATCGAGAGGAAGTGTGACTCTTTTACCCAAATTATCGTCAAAAACTTTTAATTCGGTGTCCTCAGGGTAGATAGTCACGTAATTTTTAAAATTATTCGCAGTAACAGTAAGAAATTTAAATTGCGGCATTTTGCTTTTTTTTATGAATATTTAATTGGTGTCGTCTTTTATATTAAGAGCAACGGATTTTTTTACATACTCGACAATTTCTTTAATTCCTCTTTGATTGGCGGTCTTAAAATCCATCGGTTTTCCGTTTTCAAAAACTATGAAAGAATCCGCTTTTTTACCTTTATGCAAACGTGTGTAAAATGTTACCAACGTCCCCCCTCCATTGGTAAGAGCGTCTTTGAAATAATCATCATCAGAAAAAGTTCTAGGTATTCTGTCAAGATTGCGACCAGGTCTCCATTCTCTATAATGCAAAAAAGAGCCAAAAACTCGGAAAATATTTGTTTTTTGATCATCCGCCCACATCTTTTTGTTTAATGCGGGAATGTAGATAATCGGTTCAAAAACAAGTTTACGATGGTTTATGTCAAAATACTGTGATTTGTAGATACCAGCTTGCCCGTATGCGTCTACCCATTCGTGTTTCCATTTCATATGATATTGATAGTAAGTATCGCTGGCATGATCATTGTATCTTAAAGCTACTATCTCCCCCCCCCCGTTGCTAATTGATGACGATCTGCTTTAGGTTCAACTTTCAATAATGTTATAGCCATTTTTCAATTTCCTTTTTTACTAATTCATTAAAAATAATTTTATCACTTTTTCTCAAAAAGTCAAGAAATATTAATTAGGGATTTTCCCTTATTGACTATGCCCGTAAAATTAATAAAAAACGAGCATCTTAAGA
>CANPXY010000051.1 GCA_947587115.1 uncultured Bacilli bacterium | reverse complement strand
ATGAATAAGACAGTTGACAAAGATAAAGCATTGGAGCAAGTGCTCAGTGACATTGAAAAACAATTTGGAAAGGGATCTATCATGCGACTTGGCGAAAGCAAGCACATGGAAATCGATGTATGTTCGAGTGGTTCTTTATCCTTAGATATTGCCCTTGGCGTAGGAGGATTGCCACGTGGCCGCATTATCGAAATTTATGGACCAGAATCTAGTGGTAAGACCACGTTTGCCCTACATGCGATTGCAGAAATTCAAAAAGCTGGAGGACGGGCTGCCTTCATCGACGCTGAACATGCCCTTGATCCTGTATATGCAAAAAATTTAGGGGTGAATATCAACGAATTGTTATTATCGCAACCTGATACAGGAGAGCAAGCCTTAGAGATTTGCGAAGCATTGGTGCGTAGTGAAGCGGTCAGCATTGTTGTCATCGACTCTGTAGCGGCACTTGTACCACAGGCTGAAATTGATGGTGAGATGGGAGACGCCCACGTTGGATTACAAGCGCGCCTCATGAGCCAAGCTCTAAGAAAATTATCTGGTACCATCAGCAAGACCAAGACCATTGCCATTTTCATCAATCAGTTGCGTGAAAAAGTAGGAGTGATGTTTGGTAATCCAGAGACGACTCCGGGTGGACGGGCCCTTAAATTCTATTCTACGATTCGCTTGGAAATTAGACGAGGAGAAGCCCTAAAATTAGGGGATGGTATTGTTGGTAATAGAACCAATATTAAAATAGTTAAAAACAAAGTGGCACCACCGTTCAAGACAGCAGTTGTGGACATCATGTATGGAGAAGGAATCAGTCGAGAAGGCGAGATTGTCGACTTAGGTGTAGAATCTGGAATTATCGAAAAGAGTGGTGCTTGGTTTGCCTACAATGGTGAAAAACTTGGTCAAGGGAAAGAAAACGTCAAGTTGCTCTTAAAAGAGAATGTTCAACTCAAAGAAGAAATTGAAAAGAAAATACGTGAATTTTATGGAATCTCTTTAGACAAAAAAGAAAAATAATGATCGTATCAAGGACAACCAATGTCCTTTTTTTTGTGTTTTCATATATTACAGTATGAAAAGATTAAATGAATTGGTGTCCTGTTCTTTTGACACTTTAATTAAAGGAATAAAGACAAATTCCCAAAAGGTAAAAAAAGGAGATCTCTTTGTCTGTATTCATGGACTGAACTTTGATCGCCACGATTTTATCGAAGATGCGGTCAAGAAAGGAGCTGCTGCCATCGTTGTGGATCAAAAGGTTGCAAGTTCAGTTCCAATAGTAATGGTGGAAAACACCAATGAGGAATTACTTAAAATCTGTGATCGTTTTTACAATCATCCAGCCCAAAACTTAAAATTTATTGGTGTCACTGGAACGGATGGCAAGACCACTACGACTTCGATGATCTATCAGTTGCTAAAAAACAATCGTTCCATCGCTTATATCGGGACCAATGGGGTCGAATTTGATGAGACGACACTCCCGACGAACAATACGACGCCACTACCAGAAGAACTATATCCAATACTATCTGATATCAAACAAAAAGGTGGACAGATCGTTGCCATGGAAGTCTCGTCTGAGGCACTCCTTCATCATCGGGTGGATCATCTTTCATTCGATGTGACGATCTTAACCAACATCACAGAAGATCACTTGAATATTCACAAGGACCTTGCTTCCTATGTCAAAGCCAAAGGGCGTCTCTTCACTTTGACAAAAGAAGAAGGAATCTGCATTTTAAATCGAGATGATGAACATTTCGAAGACATGAAATCCTATTGCCAAAACCAAAAAATCTATACTTATGGAACAAATAAAGAGAGCGATTTTAAAATTTCCGACATCATAGAAGGCAAGACCACTACTTTTAAGATCACGTATCAAAAGAACGTATATGAAATAGAAAGTCCCTATGCCGGAAAATACAACGTGTTCAATTTGACGGCTGCCATCGCGGCGGTCCATCTTCTAGAATCTATTAAGATCAAGCACCTGTTGGCTTCAATCAAAAAGATGCAACCAATTAAGGGGAGAGGAGAATTTTTAGATTTTGGACAGAACTATACGTTGGTACTAGATTATGCGCATACAGAAAATGCGATTAAGAACGTACTTACAATGGTGAAAAAAAAGAAGCCCCATCATCTGCTTACTGTGACTGGATCCGCCGGGGGAAGGGAGAAAGAGAAGCGAAGAGCCATGGGCAAAGCCGCCTTAGAATTATCAGATTTGGTAATTTTTACAATGGACGATCCCCGTTTTGAAGATGTCAATACGATTATTGACGATTTAATTGGTGACTATAAGAATGGTCATTATAAACGTATCCCGGATCGAGAAGAAGCAATTACTTACGCTTTATCGAACGCCAAAGAAAACGATGCGGTCGTCATCTTGGGCAAAGGAAGAGATCCATATATGGCAATTCGCGACCAATATCTTCCATACTGTGATTATGACGTAATCAAATCATATTTTGACCAAAAGAAGAAATGATATTTTTACATACAAATGTTTCTCTTGACATCAATTAGAAAGAATTTTAAAATAGAATTGGATAATGATTTAAAATTTTAATAGATGAAATGGAGGTATAACTATGAATATTATGCTTTCCATTTTACTCGTTATCATCGGATTAGCTATTGGAGCAGTCATCAGTTTTATTTTTAACTATTTCAAAGAAAATAACGCATCTCACAAAGCCGAAGTGCTTATTGAGAATGCTAGAAAAGAAGCAGAAAAGCATAAACGTGAATCTGTGTTAGAAGCAAAAGAAGAAGCACATAAAATAAAATTAGAAACAGAAAAAGAAATTAAAGAGAAAAAAGCAGAATTAAAAGAGTCAGAAGAGCGTTTGATGCAACGCGAAAAAAATATTGATAAAAGAGATGAATTGTATCAAAAAAGAGAAGCAACGCTCGATGAAAGAGAAGAAAAATTAACTGAGAAATCCAAAGAAATTCAAGATGAACAAGGTAAAGTGGAAGAAATTAAGCAACAACAATTAGATATGTTGCAAGAAATAGCAAACTTTAGTAAAGAAAAAGCCAAAGCGATGATTATGACCCGCGTCGAAGAAGATATGGCGAAAGAAATTGCTGCTTATATGAAAGAACAAGAACAAGAAGCAAAACTTCAAGCAGATAAAAAGGCGAAGGATCTTTTGGTACTATCGATGCAGAAATATGCTGCCGATGTTGCCAATGAACAGACTGTAACCGTAGTCAATCTTCCAAACGATGAAATGAAAGGTAGAATCATCGGTAGAGAAGGTAGAAATATCCGTACGATCGAAGCTATTACGGGAGTAGATCTCATCATTGATGATACACCAGAAGCCGTCGTATTATCCAGTTTCGATCCACTACGCCGTGAAATCGCTCGTGTTACGCTAGAGACTTTGATCAAGGACGGACGTATTCACCCAACGAGAATCGAGGAACTTTATGACAAAGTTTCTAAAGATATGAAAAATAAGATGACAGAATATGGAAATGAGGCTTTATTTGAACTTGGAATTACCAAGATGGATCCAAAATTGATCGAGACGGTTGGACGTCTACATTTTAGAACCAGCTATGGACAGAATGCGCTTCAACATTCCATCGAAGTAGCCCAGCTTGCAGGACTACTTGCCTCTGAATTAGGAGAAAATGTCAATTTAGCGAAACGTGCAGGACTTCTTCACGATATTGGAAAAGCAATCGATCATGAAGTAGAAGGAAGCCATATCGAAATTGGCGAAAAACTTGCCCGCAAATATCACGAAAATGAAGTGGTGGTCAATTCCATCGCATCTCACCATGGGGATAAAGAAGCAACAAGTGTCATCGCAGTTTTAGTAGCCATTGCGGATGCACTAAGTGCATCTCGTCCTGGAGCAAGAAACGATTCGTTAGAAAACTATATCAAACGTTTGGAACAACTAGAACAGATTGCAAATGATATGAAAGGTGTTGACAAGACCTTTGCAGTACAAGCAGGTCGTGAACTTCGAGTGATTGTCAAACCTGAGGAGATCGATGATTTGACCAGTCACAAGATTGCACGAGATATCAAAGAAAAGATCGAATCGACAATGCAATATCCTGGTACCATTAAGGTTACCGTTATTCGTGAGACGAGAGCTCAAGAAGAAGCAAAATAAAATAGACAGTCAACTTGCTGTAAAGCGGTTGACTTTTTTTTGATAAATATTGTAAAGCAGGGCAAGCTTGTGTTATAGTGAAAATGTAAAAAAAATAAAAAGGAGTTGTGCAAAATGAAAGAACAGAGTCGAATTACTTATAACTTATTTGCTAACCGGGGGGGGGCAGTTTCTAGAGATTTAATCTGTTCTTATTGCCCTCAAAAGACCGAACAAGATAGAAATATCTTGTCTTTTTCGTGTCCTAGAAAGGACGTGAGCTATAGTAGTTGAAATCATGAAAACAACAAGCAGTAAAAAAATAAATAAAAGAAAAGAAAGAAGGAGAAAAAAATGAAAGAAATGAAAAAAACGAAAAAAATAATAGCCAGTTTATTAGTTCTCGGTACAGCACTAAGTACCATGCCAGTTATGGCAGAAGATCCAACTGTAGGAGTAAAAATTACAGGAAATGTAGCAATTGACGCAGTAGCTACGATCAAAGCGGACATCAATGTTGATGTTAACAAAGGTACAGCCAACTCAACTTATCTTGAGATTAAAAACAATAGTAATGTTCCGGCATCAGCCAAAATCACTAATATCACGTCTCAGACACCAGGTGCCCCATCTAATTTTATTTCAGCTGATGAAAATGCCTCTATGAGTAGTGCCGGAATAGAAGACACGAAATCAAAAATAGGGTTTTATGTTACGAATCATACACATCAATTTGAAGGCAAAAATATTCAACCAAGTACTGAAGTCAATTTAGGAAATTTAGCAGCTGCCAATCCTGGTGTAGGAGGTCATGGAGATGACCCTATTACTCTTCAAAATGGGGATACTCTTGATGTAAGCACATTGACGAATGGTTCTGGCGAGGAAAAAAGTGACGAAGGGTATTTCGAAATTATTCCTTATGTAGGATATGCGTGGGAAAATACCAATCAAACTTTCAAATATGCGATAACGGTCGTATTTACTGCTTCTGAAGATACAGTAAACGGAGCATCATGGAGTAATCTAGCTCCTGAATTTAAAGGACTCAAAAATACACATATTCAGATCAACAAATCAAATCAAGGAAATTGGTACGTTGTTGTAGGTATATATTATGATTCGACACAATTAGATAATATTCAATCATATGATCTTTCATCATATACAAATGAAATTACGATAGTATCTGATGATGGAAATGTATATACAAAGAAATTGGGTAGTGGAGAAACTCATACTTCAAGTACTTTTTCACCAGAAATTGCTTCCTACACTGTTTATCCTGTTGATTTAGCAGAACTTTCTTCTGGAACATATTATATGGGTATGGAATGCCAGCTTGTTGCTCGCGCACAAAATGTTGATGAGAATTATGTGGGAAGAGTAGGAGCCGTTATTAATCAAGGAATTGAAAAGAATTAATATGAAGATCACGAAGAAGTTTATCGCAGGAACGCTCTGCACCGTTGCCGGAGCAGGTTTAATTGGCCTCGGTCTAAGCATGAGTGGTGTCCTAGATAAGATTGATAAAATTCATGATGATGCAACAACAGAAGACAAACTACCTGACAGCCAACTCGCAATCAAAATCAATGCTTTTATTGAATTCGACAATGGAAGTAGTTCTGGTAAAGCCAATATTCAAAACAAAAAAAATAATGTTTATCCCCTCTATGTAAGTATTAATTTGGAAGATGGAACAGAAGTTTATAAATCGAGTGTACTACAGCCAGGAGAAGAGATTAAAAATATCAAATTAGGTAAAAAATTAAAAGCAGGTACTTATAAAGCCATCGCATACTTCAATGCCTTAGATGAAGACAGTAATATTGTAGGGCAAGCAGGAGCAGAAATTAGAATTAAAGTAAATAATTAAAGAGTTCAGCCATCACTCTTTTTCTTGCTTGTAAGAATTGTAAAGCAGTGTTATGATATAGGTACAGGGGATGGGAGTATGAAGATCAGATACAAAACTTGTCTAGATATTGTTACAGAAACCTTAAGTAAAAAATATGAATTTTATAGTGAAAAATACGAAGATGTCGATGAATGTTTGCAGCATCTTTTTGATGATCTTAAAAGTCAGCCAAGACATATTTTTGAGATGTTTGTTGGTGTATTGATGATTAATTATGT
This sequence comes from uncultured Bacilli bacterium, assembly GCA_947587115.1. Classification (GTDB taxonomy): domain Bacteria; phylum Bacillota_I; class Bacilli_A; order RF39; family UBA660; genus CANPXY01. The sequence continues at coordinate 2,430 of CANPXY010000051.1, read as the reverse complement.
AGAAGAAAATTTCCAAAACATTGTAGAAAACGAGGCAGTATCCCAATGGTTTCAACAAGTGGATGTCGAAGAGGCCATCGACCGTTTTACTGAAAATCCGTACTTTTTCGAAGAGACAGTTGAATGTACGCTCGATAAAGCAGAACGTACAGAAAATTCTACAGATTGCATCTATGAAGCAATCGCTCATAGTAAATTTGCAAACATCTATAGTAGATTCGATCCATTCTTTGAATGTGATGAGGTTTTACATCGCATCAATTATCCAAAAGACCCAACTCAAAAAGCAGAAAATGAATTTTACGATCAGTATGAGGCCTTGCAAAGTGTGTGGCCCTATCGTGAACATATTCTATATGTTTTAACCGATTTAATTAAGAATAAATATGAACCAGATACAGCGCAGTTGACGATTCAAGCATTGCTTAAGAATTACTATTACTTTATGAAAGGGAAGGCACTGCTAAATGAAACTCCTGTGGCCAAAGAAGATCAAGCCATGTTGAAGTTGATTGAATCCTGTGATGATATTGAAGATGCATCTGCTTTTGTCTATCAAGATCAAGATAAGATACAATTAGTAATTGATCGCTGTTGTTACTATCAGGATCACGTTTTAGATAAGAATCAACAAGAGTTCTATCAAAAGACCAAGCAGATGTCTTATATGAATAAATTTCCTAAATCAAAAGTAAAAAAAGATCAAGACTGAAGTGAAGTATACTATTTAGAATTTACTTCAGATTGATCTTTTTTGATGTCCAAAATCACAGGCAAGATAATAGGCTTTCTTCCCGTCAAATCATAAATATAAGGAACTAAGTCTGTAATAACTTGCGATTTGATATCTTGAAATGTTACGGTTGGATCTTTTAGTTTATCTTTGATGGATTCTGTTGCGATATTTTCGATTTTATGAATGAGCTCTTCGTTTTCGTTGATTAAAATGAACCCACGTGTAGTGATATTCGGTTTGATCAACAGTTCCCGCTTTTTCATGTTGATATTGGCGATGACTACTAAGATTCCATCACTTGCCATAATTTTACGATCTCGTAAAACGGTTCCACCGATTTCTCCGATACGATTTCCGTCTACGTATACATCAGGAGCAGGAATATTGCCATCTTTATAGATCTTTCCTTTAACCATGGTCAAGATATCTCCATTTTGTAAGACGAATGTATTTTCTTTGGGAATATCGCATTCAATTCCGATATTCGCATGATTTTTAAGCATACGATAATCTCCATGGAAAGGCATCAAATATTTCGGTTGGATCAAGCGGATCATCAATTTTAATTCTTCGATGTTTGCATGACCAGAGGTATGTAAATCTGATAGAGAAGTGTTTGTGAATACTTTGACACCCTTTAGATAAAGCTTGTTGATGGTCTTAGAGATGCTAAGTGCATTTCCTGGGATCGCACTAGATGAGAAGATGACAATATCGTCTGGGCGTAATTGAATTTGTTTGTGTGTTCCATCGGCAATCCGCGATAATGCCGCCAGCGGTTCTCCTTGACTTCCCGTACAAAGAATGGTCACTTCCCCAGGTTTAAGATGATTGGCTTCTTCTGGGGTAATAAGCAATTCCTTATGATTGATATAACCTCCTTTGATAGAAATTTCGATATTGTTTTCCATGCTTCTACCAAAGACACAGATTTTACGGTTATGTTTGTAGCAAGTTTCGATAATGTGTTTTAAGCGATAGATGTTCGAAGCGAAAGTGGCAATGATGATACGGTTATTTTGATAGCGGTCGAATATATCAGATAGAGCTCCATCGACCTTCGACTCACTCATCGACATTCCTTCATTTAAGGCATTGGTACTGTCGCTGATTAAAAGTTCGACACCCCGTTTGCCAATTTCAGCCATTTTGTGTAAATCCGCCATTGGACCAATCGGTGTCAAATCGAATTTGAAGTCTCCCGTGGTTACAATTCTTCCATTGGGCGTTGAAACACAGATTCCATGGGAATCAGGAATGGAATGGGTCGTTCGGAAAAATTCGACCTCGATGTTCTTAAATTTCAGTTTAGTTTCGTCGGTATAGACATATAGATGATCATAGCGAATATTACGATCCGCTAACTTTAAGGCGATCAATTCTTTGGCCTGATTTGGCGCATAGATGGCAGGAATATCCACTGTCTGTAATAAAAAAGGAATACCCCCAATATGATCCTCATGCCCATGGGTGATGATCAACGCCTTAATTTTTTCTTGATTTTGTTTTAAGAACGTATAATCTGGTAAAACATAATCAATTCCTAACAGTTCCCCCTCAGGAAAACTAACTCCCGCATCAATAATAACAATTTCGTTCCCATGCATTACACAATACATGTTTTTTCCGACTTCACCTAAACCGCCTAAAACAATAATCTTTGTTTCGACTGGTTTTGTAATATTCATAATAAC